>JAHFQX010000033.1 GCA_023259135.1 Betaproteobacteria bacterium
CTTCTCCGAGACCCTGGAGCACGGCATGGCGGTGCTGGAAACCGCGTTGCATCAGGAAGACCGCATGCTGGACGGGGAGACGGTGTTCCGGCTTTACGACACTTACGGCTTCCCCCTCGATCTCACCGCCGACATCGCCCGGGAGCGGGGCATCACCGTGGATTTCGCCGGTTTCGAAGCCGCCATGGAGCGCCAGCGGGAGCGGGCCCGGGCCGCCAGCCGGTTTGGACAGAAGGCGACAGTGGAATACGCCGGCCAGCGCACTGAATTCCACGGCTATGAAACTTTGGAGTTGGAGGCCCGGGTGGTGGCCCTCTACCGGGAAGGCAGTCCGGCGACCTTCATTCAGGCGGGGGACGAGGCGGCGGTGGTGCTGGACCGGACGCCATTCTACGCCGAAGGCGGCGGCCAAGTGGGCGACAGCGGCGAACTGTTATCCGGCAACGGCACGTTTCATGTGACCGACACCCAGCGCATCCAGGCCGAGGTATTCGGCCATGGGGGCCTGTTGCGGACCGGCCGGCTAGCGCTGGGGGACCGGGTGGTGGCCAAGGTGGATCCCCTGGCCCGGGCCCGCACGGCCACCAACCATTCGGCTACTCATTTGCTGCATGCCGCGCTGCGGCGGGTGCTGGGCCCCCACGTCACCCAGAAAGGTTCCCTGGTGGATGCCCAGCGCACCCGCTTCGACTTCGCCCATCCCGCGCCGCTGAGCGCCGAGCAGTTGCGGCAAGTGGAGGATTTGGTGAACGAGGAAATTCGCCGCAACGTGCCGGTGGAAAGCCGTCTCATGGGGCACGAAGAAGCCTTGCGGCATGGCGCCATGGCGCTGTTCGGCGAGAAATACGGCGACGAGGTGCGCGTGGTGAGCATGGGAGATTTCTCCTTGGAACTGTGCGGCGGCACTCATGTGCGGCGCAGCGGCGACATCGGCTTATTCAAGATCATCGCCGAAACGGGGGTGGCGGCGGGGGTGCGCCGGGTGGAGGCAGTCACCGCCGATACCGCCTTGCGCTACGTCCAGCAACGGGAAGCGGAATTGACCGAAGTGGCCGGCCTGCTCAAGGCCGGTCCCCAGGAAGTCCGCCAGCGTCTCGGCCAAATGGTGGAAAACGTCCGTCACCTGGAAAAGGAACTGGCCCGTTTGAAAGCCAAGCTGGCCACCGGCATGGGCGACGATCTGGCCCAGGCGGCCCGCGAGGTGGCGGGGGTGAAAGTCGTGGCCGCGGTGCTGGAGGGCGCCGACTCCCCGGCGCTGCGCCAGGCGGCGGATCAACTCAAGGATAAACTCAAATCCGCCGCCGTGGTGTTGGGCAGCGTGGTAGAGGGCAAAGTCGTGCTCATCGCCGGCGTTACCCCGAATTTGGCGGATCGCCTCAAGGCCGGAGAATTGGTAGGCTATGTGGCGGCCCAGGTGGGCGGCAAGGGCGGCGGACGTCCCGATTTGGCTCAAGGGGGCGGGTGCCGGCCTGAAGATCTCGCCGCGGCCTTGGATTCCGTGGCGGCGTGGGTGAAAGGCCGATTAGCCGGGGTGGCCGCGGATTGACTGAATAGTTCGATGGCGCAACAACTGAGGAGGAGCCGTCATGGCGACGCACCGTTACTGTCCGTTATGCGCTCGGGAGCTGGTGGAAACTCCGGTGGAAGGCCTATTGCGCCGGACCTGCTCCGATATCGCCTGCGGCTACGTATTTTGGGACAATCCCTTGCCGGTGGTGGCCGGCATCGTCGAATACGACGGCACGGTGCTGCTGGCCCGCAATCAGGCTTGGCCCGAGGGCACCTTCGGCCTCATCACGGGCTTCGTCGAACGGGGCGAGGATCCCCGGGATGCGGTGGCCCGGGAAATCCGGGAAGAAGTCGATCTGCAAGCCGAACAGATCACCCTGGTGGGTGCCTATGGTTTCCCCCGCAAGAACGAGCTCATCATCGCCTACCACGTTGTCGCTTCGGGAACCATCCGGCTCAACCACGAGCTGGCGGAACTCAAGCCGGTTCCCATTCCCGAGCTGCAAGGCTGGTCCTCCGCCACCGGGCTGGCGGTCACCGACTGGTTGCGTTCCCGGCAGAGCCGGTGATGATGCCCCCTAGCTTTCCCGCAGGGGCTCGGCCAGGCTGTTAGCCCACACCAGGGCTTCGGTTTCGGCGCGGCCGACCTGGTCGATGGTCAGACCGGGGAGGGCCGCCAGCGCGGCGGTGATTCCCGGGCCCGCGTCGTGTTCCACCGCTTCCGCCAAGTTCAGCAAACTTCCCAGCCGGCCGCTCCGGCCCAACAGCGCATCCCGAACTTCTTGCGCCAGGGGCAGCGGCGCAAGGATTTCCGCCAGCGGCATGGACAATAACGCCTCCATCAAGGACAGGGTCCCCACCATGAAGGCCCGGTCCTGCAACGCCGGGTTCGCCGACTGTCCGGCCGTGGCGAGCTGCTCCATCAGCTTGCCGCGGAAAGCCGCAAGCTGCAGCAGAGGGTTATGGCCCGAGGCCCCGGCGTCGGCGACGGAGAACATCAGCAGTTGCAGCCAGCGCCGCCGCCGAGCCCGATCCAACAGGGTGATGGCCTGGCGCAACGAGGTGGGCCGTTGGGGGAGTCCGGCCGTGGCCGAATTGGCAAGCCGCAGCAGGTTGTGGGCCAGTCCCGGCGCCTCGTTCACGGCGGCCTCTATTTCCTCCGGGCCGGCGTCGGACAGCACCAAGCCCATCAGGCCCATGAGCACCCACTCCGAATGGGAGAGATGCTTGCCGGTAATGAGAGTGGGTTTGGCGAAGTAATACCCCTGAAAAAGATCGAAACCCAGGGCCAGGCATCGCTGCGCCTGCTCCCGGCTGTCCACCTTCTCCGCCAACAGCTTCACCGGCCAGCGCTTCAATTGGGCAACCGTGCCGGCCAGGCCGGCGGGATCCAGGGTGAGCAGATCGACCTTCACGACATCGACGATCTCCAGCAAAGAATGGAATTCCTCCCGGACATGGAAGAAATCGTCCAGCGCCAAGCTATATCCCATGGCTTTCAAATCCCGGCAGCGGGCCACCACTTCCGGGGTGATTTCGACGGTCTCCAGAAGCTCCAGCACCACCTTGCCCTTGGGCAGAATCTCGATCAAATCGCTCATCAACAATTCGGCGTTGAGGTTGATGAAGCCCCGGTAGGGGCCCAACACCGATTCGATGCCCAGTTCGGTAAAGGCGCGGCGAATGACGGTGGAAGTGGCCAGGGTATCGTCGATCACCTGGGCCTGGTTGGCGTGACTGGCGCGAAACAGCAACTCGAAAGCCACCAGTTTCTGTTCCCGATCCAAAATAGGCTGACGGCCCAGGAACAGGTTCGCGCCGGGGGGTGGGGCGGGGTCCATGGCGATTATGTTACCAGAGGGCGAAGTCCCGGAAGGCAGGGGCCAATAGTACAATGAAGCAGCGGCTTTTTTTGAGGCGGCCGGCCCCGTCAAGAAAAACCATTTCTAAAGTCCCATCCGCGAGGAGATCCAGACGATGCATCCAGTTCACCCCGCCCACATCCAACGCTTCGAGATCGGCGACATCCGGGTCGCCAAGGTGATCGACGTGCTGGAATCCTTCAGCCCCAAGGCGCTTTACGTGGACAAGGACCGCGACGCCTTCGATCCGCACCTCGATTGGCTGCAACCTCATTTCATAGACGCCAACAAGGGCATGCTGCTCAGCATTCATAGCTTCGTCGTGAAAACTCGCCACCACACCGTGCTGATCGACACCTGCGTCGGCAACCACAAGCGCGACGCCGGCTTTCCCCAATGGAACGATCGCAACGGCCACTATCTGGCGGAGCTCGAGGCCGCCGGCTGCGGGCCCGAAGACGTGGATTATGTGTTCTGCACCCACATGCATATCGACCATACCGGCTGGAACACGCGCCTGCGAGACGGCCGCTGGGTGCCGACCTTTCCCAACGCCAAGTACTTGTTCAACCGCCGGGAATGGGAGTCCTGGAACGAGACCGGCGCCGCTGACAACCGGCCGGTGCTGGAGCAGAACATCCTGCCCATCATAGAGGCGGGCCAGGTGGAATGGGTCGGCAACGAGTGGCGGATGGACGACCAGTTGTGGCTGGTGCCGACGCCCGGCCACACGCCGGGACATTGCAGCGTGGCCCTGGGATCAAGCCATGCCGAAAAAGCCTTCATCACCGGGGACATGATCATTCACCCGGTGCAAATCGCCGAGCCCCATTGGCGCCAGAGAGGCGACAGCGACAAAGCGCTGGCGGTGGCCACCCGGAGTCGCTTCGTGGAGGACTACTGCGATCGGGACGTGCTGATTCTCGGCACCCATTTCAACACCCCCACGGGCGTCTACATCGTCGACCAGAGAGGCCGGCGGCGCGTTCGCTTCTAGCCGCGGCCTGTCCGGCGGCGATGAGCGCAGCCCATGGCGTGCAAGGTTTAGCCAACGTCCGGGACGGGCGTATTATGGCGTGAGCCGAGGCGAATCGCCCAACCGTTCCGTCGGGCGAGCCGCTGGCAAGAAAGATCTTCTGTTGTGATAAATTACATTCCTACGATCAATCGAATCGTCAGGCGATCATCTTTATTCACCAGTTGCAAAGGACAAAGCCATGGCAAGCGTCGGTTATCACGAAAGAGTTGAAGATCTGTCCGATGAAACGCGCGACATGCACAGGGCGATCGTTTCCTTGATGGAAGAGTTGGAGGCGGTTGACTGGTACAACCAGCGCGCCGATGCGTGCAAAGACACAGATCTTAAGACGATACTCGCGCACAATCGGGACGAGGAAAAGGAACACGCATCCATGGTGCTGGAGTGGATTCGCCGCAAGGATCCGATGTTTTCCAAGGAACTGAAAGATTACCTGTTCACCCAAAAACCCATTGCGCATAAGTGACACGTCCTGACGGCGCGACGGCCGCTTTGCCTCCGCTGCGCGGCCGAGCAATAGGAGGGGCATCATGTCGAAGCCACTTGTCCGGCGGCAGAATACCTACGTCGCGCTGACGAAACAGCAGTTTCGCGAGCGCTTCTTCTCCCGCTTCTACGATCCCGTCTTCCAGGAGGTGGCCGCGGAGCTAGAGAAGGTGTTCGAGAAGGCGTGGGACGGCTACCAGTGGGCCGCCGAGGCGATCCGGCAAGCGGCACGGGCGGAATGATGGACGGTAGCATTGCCAAAACCGGGTATGTAACTGGGTACGAAATGAGCGGCCTGTCCGTGGCATCGCGCAGCGATGCGGCTTTCGGGTCGTACTTCGCATTTACGTCTAAACGGAAGGAATTGAAAATGATGAGCATCGGATACAACGGCCTCTGGGGCCTGCTGATACTCGCTGGTGATATCTGGGCGATTATCAATATTTTGCAAAGCTCCGCTTCCAATGAGAAGAAATTGATTTGGGTAATCGCGGTGGTGCTGCTGCCGCTGCTGGGCTTGATCCTGTGGTATTTCCTCGGACCACGGGACGGTAAGGCCTAGCGAGGAAAGGGAGAAAAGGGGCCAGGCTCACATTATTATTCTCGGCCGTTTTTCATGAGTTCAGCGATGCCGAATCGGCGACATGGCGTGATCGGACAGCGGGAACAGCTCTCTACGACCCCCGATCGGGGTCGTTTTCTTTGGGCGCCCATGCTGGGCGCGCTCTTGTGGGTGCAAGTCCCCCCGTAAGGCGATCACAGCGAACGAAGCGAAGCGCAACTGCGCTCGGGCGGGCGCGGCAGGGTGGAGGCCGTCGAACGGTTGCGGCATCGGCTCCGGGCGATTCAACTCAAGCGCTGGAAGCGCGCCGCGACCCTGTACCGCGAACTGCGGAACTTGGGGGCTCCTGTCCAGGTAGCGTGGAGGGGGGCTGCGAACTCGCGATGCGGGTGGCGCAATAGCAAGGGCGACATCAAACGAGTGCTCGCCATTGCGTACTTCGACCGCCTCGGCGTACCCCGTCTCTCATGACCTCCACTTCTCGAACCGCCCGGCGCGGACCCGCATGCCGGGTGGCGTGGCAGGGGGGCAGCTATAATAACTGCCCCCTATGCCGATGGGCCATGACCGACGACGGGGTCAAGCAACCAGTCTTCCGTCGCTCTCGGGGTAAAATAAGCGCTTTTTGGAAATAGCGGACATGATCTGGAAGCCCAATGTGGTGGTGGCGGCGGTGGTCGAGCGGGCCGGAAGTTTTTTGCTGGTGGAGGAGCATACCGAGGCCGGTCCCGCCTTTAATCAGCCCGCGGGCCATTTGGAGCCGGGAGAAACCCTGTTGCAGGGGGTGGTTCGGGAGACTCTGGAAGAAACCGGCTATAACTTCGCGCCGCGGAGCTTGGTGGGGGTCTATCTGTGGCGGAATGAATCCAGCGACACCACTTTTCTGCGTTTTGCCTTTTCCGGGGAGATCGTGGGCCACGATCCCCGGCGTCTTTTGGACGACGGAATCATCCGTGCCGCGTGGCTCGCGCCCGCCGAGATCCAAGCTACGTCAAACCGGCACCGCAGCCCTTTGGTGATGCAATGCGTGACCGATTACCTATCCGGAAAAAGTTACCCGCTGGAATTACTGCATTTCCATTCCTAGGGGCGGTATTGCTTGTCATGGCGTGGACGGCGGCGGCGCAGGAAGCGTTCCCGGTTTGCTACAATTACGATTGCAGGGTCCAGGCCGAAGTGAGCTTGAGCGCAGCTCAGCTCGATCGGCTAAGCGTTCTTTTTGCTCCGGTATCCACGCCGCCCCAGGAGCGGCGGGCCATTTCCCGAGCCATGGGGCTGTTGGCCGGATTCGCCGCCGAGCAAACCCCCATCTGGGCGGATCGGGGGGGCAATTACGACGACGACGGCGTGGATGGCCGGATGGATTGCATCGATCATTCTATTAACGCGGCGGAATATTTGAGCCTATTTCGTCGGCGCGGCTGGCTGAAATTCCATACGGACTTGGGCCGGGTGCGACGGGGATTCATTTTCGTGCACTGGGCGGCCCGCCTCCGGGAAACACATACAGGGGAAGAATACGCGGTGGACAGTTGGTTCTTCGATAACGGTCATCCGGCGGCGGTATTGCCGCTGCGGAACTGGCTGGCGGGGGCCGATCCCCATGGCTGAGGCGCGCGTGGTGGTGGGACTCTCCGGGGGCGTGGATTCCTCGGTGGCGGCCTTGCTGCTGAAGCGGCAGGGCTACCAGGTCACCGGAATATTCATGAAGAATTGGGAGGACGACGATACCGAGGAATACTGCTCTTCCCGGCAGGATCTGGTGGATGCCGTGGCGGTGGCGGAGCGGCTGGACATCGACATCGAGGTGGTGAATTTCTCGGTGGAGTACCGGGACCGGGTGTTCCGAAATTTCCTGGAAGAATACCAAGCCGGCCGCACCCCCAATCCGGATGTGCTGTGCAATGCCGAGATCAAATTCAAGGCCTTCCTGGACCACGCCCTGGCCATGGGGGCCGACCACATCGCCACTGGCCACTACGCCCGGATACGCGAGTTCGAGGGCCGCTTTCAGCTCTTGAAGGCGGATGACGGCGGCAAGGACCAGAGCTATTTTCTCTATCGCCTCAACCAGCAGCAGCTCGCCAAAAGCTTGTTCCCCTTGGGGGGCCTATACAAGCGCGAGGTGCGCGAGATCGCCAGAAACGCCGGGCTGCCGACCCACGCCAAGAAGGACAGCACCGGCATCTGCTTCATCGGCGAGCGGCCGTTCCGGGAATTTCTGGGACGCTACCTGCCGGACCAACCCGGCCCCATGACCACCCCCGAAGGACGGCAAGTCGGACGGCACAGCGGCCTCATGTTTTATACCATCGGCCAGCGTCACGGCCTGATGATCGGCGGGGCCGGCGCGCCTTGGTATGTGGCGGATAAGGATATTCCCGGCAACCGGCTGATCGTGGTCCAGGGCAGGGACCATCCGGCCTTGTGCAAGGATCGCTTGACGGCGGGAAGTTTGAATTGGATCAGCGGCGAACCACCCCGGACCGGCTGGGTCTACAGCGCGAAGACCCGCTATCGGCAGCAGGACGCTCCCTGCACCCTGAGCCGGGTAGGCGCACGAACCTGCGACGTGGCGTTCGCCGCGCCCCAATGGGCGGTGACGCCGGGACAGTCGGTGGTGGTGTATGAGGGCCAGGCGTGCCTGGGCGGAGGCATCATCCTGGAGTGATGGGGCCAGCCCCCCCGTCCGGGCGGGATCTAAGCTTGCGGCACGGTATCCTTGAAGGCCGGACGCTGAGCCAGTTTGTCGGCGAACTTGGCGAGGTTGGGGTGAGCCGTGCGCCAGGAAATTTCCGGTAGCCGGAAGTCTAGAAAACCCAAGGCGCAGCCGGCGGCGATGTCCGCCAAGTTGTAGGCTTCTCCGGTGCACCAGTGCTTGTCTCCCAGGTCGGCGGCCATGACGTGCAGCCCCCGCTCGACCTTCTGTCGTTGGCGGTCCATCCAGCTTGGGCTTTGCTGGGTCGGGTCGGGCCGCCGTCGTTCTATGACGATGGCCGCGGCGGCATCGCAGATGCCGTCGGCCAGGGCTTCCCAGCGCTTCACCCCGATGCGTTGCCGTGTCGCCTCGGGAATCAACCGGGCCACCGGGGTCACGGTATCCAGATATTCCACGATCACACGGGAATCGAACAGCGAGGCTCCATCGTCCAACAGCAACACCGGCACCTTGCCCAGCGGGTTATATTCGGAAACCCGGGTTTGAGCGTCCCAGGGCAGGTCCTGGACAAATTCGTAGTCGATGCGCTTTTCGGTTAAAACGATGCGCACTTTGCGCACATAAGGGCTGGTGGGGGATCCGATCAGTTTCATGGGTAAGAAAAATGGGGTAAAAAAAGATAGACAAATTAGTTCATGGGAGATGGCGCGATTATAGCATTCCCCCAGGAGGGGGTTGGGGACGAATGCCGGCCTTTGGGGGCTGGCGGCCGTGCTAGAATGGATTTAGTTTTCCGCCGAAATCCGCCCATCGTCATGAAGTTGAGCCCCTTGTCCGCTCTTTCCCCTTTGGATGGCCGTTATCGGAACAAAGTGGGCGCCCTCGCGCGGTATTTTTCCGAACAGGGGTTGATCAGCTATCGCCTGCGGGTGGAAGCAGAGTGGCTCAAGGTCTTGAGCCGAGAACCCCGTATCCCGGAAGTGATGCCCCTGTCCGCCGCCGCCACTCGGTATCTGGATGGCTTGGCGGAGAACTTTTCCCCGGCCGACGGCGAGGCGGTCAAGGCCATCGAAGCCCGCATCAATCACGACGTCAAGGCGGTGGAATATTGGCTCAAGCAACGCCTGGCCGGTCATCCGGAGCTGGCGCCGATCCGGGAGTTCGTGCATTTCGCCTGCACTTCCGAGGATATCAATAATTTGTGCCACGGCCTGATGCTGGAGCATTCCCGCCGGGACGTGATGCTGCCCATGCTGGGCAAGCTGGCGGGGGCGCTGGGGGAGCTGGCGCGCCGCCACGCTGAGCTGCCCATGCTGTCCCGCACCCACGGGCAGCCCGCCACTCCCACGACCCTGGGCAAGGAGTTGGCCAATTTCGCCCATCGGCTGGAGCGCGGCATGGCGCGGCTGGCGGGCGTGGCTTTGACCGGCAAGATGAACGGCGCGGTGGGCAATTACAATGCGCATCTGGCGGCTTATCCGGGGGTGGATTGGGAGCGGCTCGCCCAGAACTGCGTGGAGGAGCTGGGACTGCGATTCAACCCCTACACCACCCAGATCGAGCCCCACGATTCCATGGCCGAGTTGTTCGACGCTTATGCCGGAGTGAATGCCGTGCTCATGGATCTCGATCGGGACGTGTGGGGCTACGTGTCCTTGGGATATTTTACCCAGCGGACGGTGGAAGCCGAGGTGGGTTCCTCCACCATGCCCCACAAGGTGAATCCCATCGACTTCGAAAATTCCGAGGGCAACCTGGGCATCGCCAATGCCCTGCTGCGGCATTTGAGCGATAAACTGCCCGTCTCCCGCTGGCAGCGGGATCTCACCGATTCCACGGTGTTGCGCAATATGGGGGTGGCTCTGGGCCATGCCCTGCTGGCCTACGATGCCTGCCTCAAGGGGCTGGGCAAGCTGGAAGCCGATCCTGTCCGGCTCCGGGAAGATCTGGAGAACAACTGGGAAGTGCTGGCGGAACCGGTACAGACGGCGATGCGCCGCTATGGCCTGCCCAATCCCTACGAGCAGCTCAAGGCTCTGACCCGAGGCAAGGGGGGCATCAGCCGTGAAACGCTGCACGCTTTCATCGCCCAACTGGAAGGGCTGCCCGAGGATGCCAAGGCCCGGCTGTTGGCCCTGACTCCCTGGAACTATCTGGGCAAGGCCGCGGAACTGGCCCGCCGCTGAAATGGCGAGCCGCGTTCGGGCTCAATCCTTGTAGGCTTCCACCTCGAAGGTCAGCTTCAGCTCGTCTCCTACTCCGGGGATGCCATATTTCATCCCGAAGTCGGAGCGCTTGATCTGGGCGCGAGCATCGGCCCCGCACATCTCTTTCTTGGTCATCGGGTGGGAACCGCACTTGAAGGCATCCACCGTCAGGGTCACCGGCTTGCTCACTCCCAGCAGGGTCAGGTTTCCCGAGACCTGGGTCAGGTTTTCCCCGTTGAATTTCAACTGATTCCCCTTGAAGGTGACGGTGGGGAATTCGGCCACGTTGAAGAAATCCGGCGAGCGCAGATGATCGTCCCGTTTCTGGTGGCCGGTGGTGAGGGAAGCGGCCTTGATGGTGATCTCCACCGAGCCGGTGCCGGCTTTTCGGTCCATGACGATCTTGCCGCTGGTCTCGTCGAAGCGGCCATGCATGGTGGACATGCCCCCCAGATGGGCAACGGCGAAATGGGGGTAGGTATGGTTCGGATCGATGGTGTAGGACTCCGGGGCCGCCAGCGCCGAAACCGGCAAAAGAGCGGCCAGCAGCAAGGGGGCTAGGTTTTTTTTGCGCATAAGGATCTCCGTTCGCTTTGTTGGACTATTAGCGTGACAACACCGGCGTTTATACCGGCAACCCCCCTCCTTGCCGCAATGCCCAGGCGATGGCGGCGGCCGCCGGCAATCCGGTGAGGGCGCCGGACAGGATGGCTTGCCCCCAAACGGGAAATCTGGGGGGGAGGGGAATCCAGGCGGCCAGGGGAATCAAGGCCAGTAATCCGAGGGATGGCCAAGGGGCTTTGGCGAGAACCGCGGCGCCGGCCGCGGCCAAGCCGCAGAGCACCGCCAGGCAAAGAGTGAACACCCGTCCGCAGGGCAGCGGCTTGCCGCCCAGCATTTGAATCAGCAGATAAGCCCCGCCGGCGGCGCCGGCCGCCAGCCCGAATTGTCCCAGCAGGGCGGAGGCCCCCAGCAGCGCCACTCCCCCGGCTCCCGCCCCCAGGCCAAAGGCCAGCGCCCCGGCCGCCACGGAGCGTTCCCGGAGCCGGTCGGCGGCCACCGCCAGCCAAACGACGAAGGCCACGGCTCCGGCGCCGGCGGTGAGGGCTTGCCGCAATTCCTGCTGCGCCAGGGCGGTCCACAGCATCCAGAGGGCCGCGGCCCCGGCCGCCAGACCCGCCAGCGGCGGCCCCCATTTTTTCGGCAGCAGATCCAAGACGATGCCCAGGGGCGCCGCCAGCAGGACGGCTAGCGCAGCCTTGCGGGCGGCGGTGGGAGGCAACAAGGCGAAATCGGCGGCCAGGTAGAACGTGACGGCGAAGCCGGCGGCTATCGCCAGGCCGCTCAAGCGCAGGCGGAGAAATAATTCGGTGACCAGCAGGGCGACGATGAAGGGGGCCAGGCCGGATTGAACGGCGGGGTGAGCGAGCCACTCGGCGATGGGCGGACCATTCATAAAATCAGAATCATTCAAAACCGGCGACCGGGGAATATAGAAGCCCGGCCGCCGGCCGTCCAGCGAAATTTCTCGAACGGCTCGTTGCGGAAATCCGAACCGGCGCGGCGGCGGATCAGGGCCGGGACAGCTTGGCCCGCGCCAGTCCCACCGCCGCGGGCAGCAGCGACAAGACGATGATGCCCAGGGTAATGAGGGTGAGGTTGTCGCGGACCAGCGGCAGGTGGCCGAAAAATACCCCGGCGTAAATCAGGGAAGCGACCCATAGGACGCCCCCGCTCAAATTGAACAGGGCGAAGCGCCGGTAGGGCATTTGCGCCACGCCGGCGACGAAGGGCGCATAGGTGCGGATGATGGGCAGGAAACGGGCGATGACGATGGTTTTGCCGCCGTGCCGCTCGAAGAATTCGTGGGCCCGCTGCAAGTGCCGCGGATTGAGCCAGCGGGACGGCCGGCCGTAGGCCTTGGGCCCGATGTAGGCGCCTATTCGATAATTGACGGCGTCCCCCAGGAAGGCGGCGGTAACCAGCAGTCCCGCCAGCAGCAGGGGATCGAGCATTCCGGCTCCGGCCAAGGTGCCGGTGATGAACAACAGCGAATCTCCGGGAAGAAAGGGCGTCACCACCAGCCCTGTCTCGCAGAAGACGATGGCGAACAGGATGGCGTAGATCCAGGAGCCGTACAGTTGAACCAGTTCCAGCAGGTGCCGGTCCAGATGCAGCAGCAGGTCCAGCAGGTAAGCCGCCCAGTCCAACTCAGGGGGTCTCCGGCTGGGCCTTGCGCTCGGGCTTGACCAAATCCTCCCGGGATACGCCAAGCCACATCACCAAGGGACTGGCCACCAGCACCGAGGAATAAATGCCCACCAGGATGCCGATGGTCAGGGCCAGGGCGAAATAATGCAGCGCCTCGCCGCCGAAGAACAGCATGGAAGCGACCACTAATTGAGTGCAACCGTGGGTGATGACGGTGCGAGACATGGTGCGGGTGATGGCGTTGTCGATGACTTGCGGCACCGTGGCCTTGCGCATCTTGCGGAAATTTTCCCGGATGCGGTCGAACACCACCACCGACTCGTTCACCGAATAACCCAGGATAGCCAGCACCGCCGCCAGCACCGACAGCGAGAACTCCCACTGAAAAAACGAGAAGAAGCCGAGGATGATCACTACGTCATGAAGATTGGCGATGATGGCGGCGACCCCGAATTTCCATTCGAAGCGCAGCCATAGGTACAGCACGATCCCGGCCGAAACCAGCATCAGCGCCAAGGCGCCGCTTTCCACCAATTCCTTGCCTACCTGGGGGCCGACGAACTCCACCCGCCGCAGCTCGGCCCCGGCATCGTCCTGGCGCAGGGCGTCCAGCACCCGGCTGCTCAGTTGCGCGCTGGTCACCCCCTGTTTGGCGGGCAGCCGCACCAGCACGGTATGGGAGGCGCCGAAATTCTGCACCGTGGCATCGCCCAATCGATGCTTGCCCAGGGTATCGCGAATTTTTTCGATGTCCGCGGGATGGGGGTAGCTGATTTCCATCACCGTTCCCCCGGTGAAATCCACCCCGAGATGCAGGCCCCGGGTGGCCAGAAGACCCACCGCCAGCAGAAAGGTGAGCAGCGAAATGACGTTGAACACCAGCGCGTGGCGCATGAAGGGAATGTCATGCTTGATCTTGAAGAATTCCATGGAATATTCCGGACTTATTCTCGGCTCGTGGAAAGGACGGCCATCATCCGATGTGCAGCTTGGCGACCTTGCGCCGCCGGCCATAGGTTAGCGCTACCAGGGCCCGGGACATCATCACCGCGCTGAACATGGAGGTCAGGATTCCCAGGCACAGCACCACCGCGAAGCCCTTGATCGGCCCGCTGCCCAAGGCGAACAAGGCGATGCCGGCGATCAGGGTGGTGATGTTGGAATCCAGGATGGTGCCGAAGGCCCGCTCGTAGCCCGCCGCGATGGCGGCCAAGGGGGTCACGCCGTTGCGCAGTTCGTCGCGGATGCGCTCGTTGATCAGCACGTTGGCGTCGATGGCCATGCCCACCGTGAGGGCGATCCCCGCCATGCCGGGCAACGTCAAGGTGGCTTGCAGCACCGATAGGATGGCCACCAGCAGCAGCACGTTGAATCCCAGGGCCAGCACCGCGGTGACTCCGAACGTCAGGTAATAGATCACCATGAACACCGCCACCGCGGAGAAGCCGAACAAGGTGGAGTCGAAGCCCTTGCGGATATTGTCGGCCCCCAGGCTGGGACCCACGGTGCGCTCCTCGACGATCTCCATGGGAGCGGCCAGGGCGCCGGCCCGCAGCAGCAGGGCCACGTCCTTGGCCTCCTGAGTGGTCATGCGGCCGCTGATCTGCACCCGTCCCCCGGCGATTTCGCTGCGGATCACCGGGGCGGTCACCACTTCCCCTTTGCCCTTCTCGATCAGCAGGATGGCCATGCGCTTGCCGACGTTTTCCCGGGTTACCTCCTGAAAGATCCGCGAGCCGCTGCCGTCCAGGTTGATGTGGACCGCCGGCTCCCCGGTCTGGCCGTCGAAGCCGGGACGGGCATCGGAAATCCGGTCGCCGGTGAGTTCCACCCGCTTCTTCACCAGCAACGGGACGCCGTTACGCTCGATGAACAACTCCGAGCCGAAGGGCGCCTGG
Source organism: Betaproteobacteria bacterium (assembly GCA_023259135.1). Lineage (GTDB taxonomy): Bacteria > Pseudomonadota > Gammaproteobacteria > Burkholderiales > JAHFQX01 > JAHFQX01. The sequence goes on from JAHFQX010000033.1 coordinate 14,434, forward strand.
CCCTGCATGGCTGCCTGCAAAGAAGCCGGGTCGCTGTGGTCTTCGTCCACCATCCGCACTTCCAAGGTGGCGGTGCGTCCGAGAATATCCTTGGCCTTGGCGGTATCCTGCACGCCGGGCAATTGCACCACCACCCGGTCGGCGCCTTGCTGCTGAATGATCGGCTCGGCCACTCCCAACTCGTTCACCCGGTTGCGCAGCGTGGTGATGTTTTGCTGCAGGGCGAATTCCTTGATGCGCTGCTGCACTTCGGGCTTGAGGCTGGCGACCAGGCGCGGTTCGGGGTCGTTTTCCTGGGCCCGCGCGGCGACGTCGGGGACGGTTTTTTCCACTTCGGCCAGGCCTTTTTTGAGGGCCTCGGCATCCCGGAATTTCACCCTCACCTCCAGCCCTTCGCGCTGGATTCCGGAATAGGCGATTTTCTTGTCCCGCAAGGCGCCCCGAATATCGTTGGCATAGCGGTCGGCGGCCTTGGCCAGCGCCGCCTGCATGTCCACTTGCAGCAGGAAATGCACCCCGCCCCGCAGATCCAGTCCCAGGTACATGGGCAGCGCGCCGATGGAGGACAGCCAGGCGGGGGAGCGGGGCAGCAGGTTGAGGGCCACGACATAGTTCTCCCCCAACCGCCCTTGCAGGATGTCCTTGGCCTTGAGCTGGGTGTCGGTGTCGGCGAAGCGGACCTTGATCCCGGTGGCGTCCAGGGTCGTGCCTTGGGCGGCGACGCCGCCTTGCTTCAGAGTCTCTTCCACCCGGCTCAGCAGATCCGCGTCGGCTTTCAGCGTGGCCCGGGTGGGAGAAATCTGCACCGCCGGGGCTTCCCCAAAGAAATTGGGCAAGGTATAGAGCACCCCGAAGATCAGGGTGACGAGGATGAGGGTGTATTTCCAGGCAGGGTAACGATTCATGACCGGCGGCAACCGCTCAAAGGTGGTGGAACAAGCCGCTGCGCAGCGGATTCATCACGGGATGTTCAGCGGCTCTTCAAGGTTCCCTTGGGCAGCACGGTCTGGATCGCCTGCTTTTGCACTTGGACTTCCACGTTGTCGGCGATTTCCAGAGCGATATTGGGGTCGTCCACCTTGACGATCCGCCCCAGGATGCCGCCGGAAGTGATGACCTCGTCGCCTTTCTGCAGGGCCCCCAGCATCGCCTTATGCTCCTTGGCGCGCTTGCTCTGGGGCCGGATCATCAGGAAGTACAGCACCACGAACATGATGACGATGGGCAGCAGGCCGAACATATCCAGGCCTCCCTGTCCGGCGGCGGGGGTCCCTTGGGCCCAGGCGGAACTGATGAGCATGCTATATAGCCTCCCTTAGCGGCACGGTGCGCGAAAAACGGCGCATTCTAGCATGCCCGGCCACGGCCTTCATGGAAGTCGGCGGCGAATTGCGCCAGCCGGCCGGCAGCGATGGCCTGCCGCATCCCGGCCATGAGCTGCCGGTAGTAATACAAATTGTGCAGGGTATTGAGCCGCGCCCCGAGGATTTCGTTGACCCGCTGCAAATGGTGCAGATAGGCCCGGGAGAAATTGCGGCAGGCGTAACAACCGCAAGCTTCATCCAGCGGGGCGGGATCGTTGCGGTAGCGAGCATTGCGGATTTTCACGTCGCCGTGGCGAGTAAACAGCCAGCCGTTGCGCCCATTGCGGGTAGGCAGCACGCAGTCGAACAGGTCCACGCCGGTTTGTATCGCCTCCACCAAATCCTCCGGGGTGCCCACCCCCATCAGATAGCGGGGCCGATGTTCCGGCAGTCGAGGGGCGGTGTGGGCCAGGATGCGGCGCATGTCTGGCTTGGGCTCTCCCACCGACAGCCCGCCGATGGCATAGCCGTCGAAGCCGATCTCCGCAAGCCCCGCCAGGCTTTCGTCCCGCAAGGCCTCGTGCATTCCGCCTTGCACGATGCCGAACAAGGCGTTGCCGCTGCCCTCGAAGGCCGCCTTGGAGCGGGCCGCCCAGCGCAGCGATAAACGCATGGAGGCGGCGGCTTGGTCCGCGTCGGCGGGATAAGGCGTGCATTCGTCGAACACCATGGCCACGTCGGAATTGAGGGTCTTCTGAATCTCCATGGAGATCTCCGGGGACAGAAAACAGGGGGCGCCGTCCACCGGGGAGCGGAATGCCACCCCCGGCTCGCTGATCTTGCGCAGCGCCCCCAGGCTGTAGACCTGAAACCCGCCGGAGTCGGTGAGGATGTTGCCGTCCCAGCCCATGAAGCGATGCAGCCCGCCGTGGGCGGCGATGACTTCCAGTCCGGGCCGCAGCCATAGATGGAAGGTATTGCCCAGCACCATCCCATAGTCCAGCTCCCGCAGTTCCGCCGGGCTCATGGCCTTCACCGTGCCGTAGGTGCCCACCGGCATGAAGGCCGGCGTCTCCAGGCTGCCGTGGGCCAGGCTCAGGGCGCCGGCGCGGGCCGCTCCGTCCCGATGCTGAATCGAGAAATTCATGCCGGATGCGGCGCAAGCGAGGTGGCCCCGATGGTTTGCAGGATGCGCCGCACCGGGGCGGGCAAGGGCGCCTGGGCTGTTTCGGCCAGCGGCAGCCACACCCAGCCCGGCTCCTGGGCGGCGGTGCGCGGCGGGCCGACCCGCAGCACCCTGGGCTGGATGTCCAGCTTGAAATGGGTGAAGGCATGGCGCACCGTGGGCAGACTTTGCAATGGCTCGGCTTCGCATCCCAAGCGAGTCTGGCAATAGGCGAGGATGTCCGGTTCGTCCCGCGGCAATTCCGGCAGGCTCCACAATCCGCCCCACAATCCGGCGGCGGGGCGTTTTTCCAGCAACACCGTCCCCTCCCGCAATAAGGCCAGCATCACGGTGCTGCGCCGGGGCAAGATGCGGCGGCGGGGCGCCGCAGCGGCCATGGCTTGCCCGGCCGCCGGGCATCCGGCCCGGAGGGGGCACTGCGGGCAGCGGGGATTGCGGGGGGTGCAGACCGTCGCTCCCAGGTCCATGAGGCCCTGGGTGTAGCGCTCCACTTCCCGGCGGGGGAGCAGGGCCTCGGCCCATTCCCACAGCCGGGTTTCGGCGGCCTTGCCGGCGGCCGGGGCGGCGCCGAGGCAGCGGGTCAGCACCCGCTTGACGTTGCCGTCGAGGATGGCCCGCCGTTGGCCGAAGGCGAACACGCCTATCGCCGCTGCGGTGGAACGGCCAATGCCGGGCAAAGCCAGGATTTCCGCAAAGTCCCGGGGGAAGCGCCCGCCGTGCCGCTCCGCCACCAGGCGGGCGGCTTGATGCAGGTTGCGGCCCCGGGAGTAATAGCCCAGCCCGCTCCAGTGGGCCAGCACCTCATCCGGATGGGCGGCGGCCAAGGCGGCGATATCGGGAAAGCGCGCCATAAAACGGCGGAAATAGGGGACGACGGTGGCCACCTGGGTCTGCTGCAACATCACCTCGGAAATCCAGATGGGATAAGGATCCCGGATATTCTGCCAGGGCAGGTCGTGGCGGCCGTGGCGACGCTGCCAGGCGATCACGCGGCGGGCGAAATCCGGGCGGGACGGCGGGATGGCGGAGCTCAACGGGGATTTTCCAAAGGGTCGGCCGAAGGGCGAGGCGCCTCGGAGTCTAGCATGGAAGCCGCGCCCCCCGGATAGGCCCTATACTTCGCTTGTGGGCGCCCGGCGCGAGCTTGCCGGAAGCCGGTTCGAGGAGAAGCGATGCTGGAGATTTTGTTCGGAGTGCTGGCGCTGTTTGTGCTGGCGGCCTTTGGGATGCTGGCCTTAAGGCTGGGTAACCTGACCCATGCGGTGGAGGAGCTGCCGGCCCATCAAGGGCAACTGCTGGAAGAGCAGCACCGGGCGATGCTCAAGGATTTGGGGGAAGGACTGGCCCAGCAAGGGGAACGGCTGGGCGCCGCCGTTACCCAGGCCACCGAGCGATTGCGGGAGCAGGTGGCCCAGGAACTCAAGCATTCCCGGGATACGCTGCAAACCCTGCAAGTCTCTCAAGTCCAGGAACTGGCGCAGACCCGGCAGGCTCTGCTGCAACAGTTATCCGAGCTGACCTTGACGCTGCAAACGCGCTTGGCCGAACAGGGCCGGGCCTCCCTGGAACTGACGCAAAATGCCTTGCGGGATACCACCCAGCAGTTGGTCGCCAGCGTCGAAAAACTGGCCAAGACCACCGACGAGCGGCTGGCGGAAATCAGCGGCAAAGTGGCCGAGCGGCTGGACGAAGGCTTCAAGAAGACCAACGAGACTTTCACCAGCGTCATGGCGCGGCTGGCCACCATCGACGAAGCCCAGAAAAAGATCGACGGCCTGACCAGCAACGTGGTGAGCTTGCAAGAGCTGCTGGGGGACAAGCGCTCCCGCGGGGCCTTCGGCGAAGTGCAATTGGAGGCGCTGGTGCGCAACATCCTGCCGCCCAACGCCTATGCCATGCAGCACACCTTGTCCAACAGCAACCGGGCCGATTGCGTGCTGCTGCTTCCCGAACCCACCGGCAAGGTGGCGGTGGATTCCAAATTTCCCCTGGAGAATTACCACCGCATGTTCGATGCCGCCTCGGGCGAAGCCGAGCGGGCGGCGGCGCAACGGCAATTCAAGGCCGATGTGAAAAAGCACGTGGACGACGTGGCTGCCAAATACATCGTTCCGGGCGAGACTTCCGACGGCGCGGTGCTGTTCCTTCCCGCCGAGGCGGTATTCGCCGAGATCCACGCCTACCACCAGGACGTGGTGGATTACGCCATGCAAAAGCGCGTCTGGATCGTTTCTCCCACCACCTTGATGGCGGTGCTCAACACCGCCCGGGCGGTCATCAAGGATGTGGAAACCCGCCGCCAGGTGCACGTCATCAAGGACGAGCTGGGCAAGCTGGGGAGGGATTTCACCCGCTTCGACGAGCGCATGAAAAAGCTTGCCACCCACATTCGCCAAGCCCACGAAGACGTCGGCCAAGTACAGGTTTCCAGTGACAAGATCACCCGGCGCTTCAACCAGATCGAAGCCGTGGATCTGGAGCATCTCCCGCCGGGCGAGCCCAAGATGCTGGAAGACGAGGCGTAAGCGTGCCCCAGGCGGCGGACGGCATGCCTGTCCGCGGCGGCTATGCGGGCTTTCCTTGAAAAAGCGGTATCGGCATGCCGTCGCTGTTTACGATAACGACGGGAATATTCCGCTGCCGCCGCCGGACTGCGCGGACGGCGCCGCGGGAGCAAAGGCCCCACCAGCTTTTCTTCGGCATGGGCATGACGATTTCGTGGCAATCCAGTTCCTCCGCCGTGTCCAGGATGGTGAACGCCACCTCCCCTTGCCTGAAGCAGCCGCGGTACGGGACGCCCCCGGCCATGAGGGGCCGCGCGGCCTCCTCGATGAATGCTTGGGCTCGCTCCGATTGGAACTGGGCGATTTCCTGTTGGGTGCGAAACCGCAGGACTTCCCACTGGGTAATCGGCTCGGCGATGTTGAGCAAGATAGCCTCCACTCGCTTGCCCTGCTGGCGCCGCCGCAAGGCGTACCGGACTCCCCAGCGGGAATCCTCGTGGGCATTGACGGGCACCAAGATGCGCAGCACACCGGTTCCGCATGATCCGCCATGCCCGGCCGAGTCGGTCTTCATAGCCCTTGAAAAGCGAAGATGGCCACGCAGGTCGGCGGCAAGGCCGCCAGCAACAGGCCGAACGGGCTGATCGCTGCGTCGCGGAAATAGCCCTTGAGGATCGAGAAGCCGGCCGGGTTCGGCGCGTTGGCGATGACGGTCAGGCCGCCGCCCGTGACCGCCCCGGCCACCAGGGCGTATTTGAACTCGGGCGTCACGCCTGCCACGAGCGAACCCAGATACGTCAAGGCCGCGTTGTCGGTGATTGCGGTCAGCGCGGTGGCGACGAAATAGAGCGCCGTGGTGTCCACGTCGGAGAGCGCGGTCTGCAGCCACCATTGCTGGAGGCCGCCCAGGGTAACCAGGCCGGCAACGAAGAAGGCGACCAGCAGCCCCTCTCGCAGGAAGAGCCGGTCCTGGTGGCTCTTGTAGGCCTCGGCGAAGCCGAGGAAAAACAGGAACAGGCCCATGAATGCCACCGGGTGGTGGGCGAAGACGACGACGCCGATCAGGAACAGCAGGTGCACGACGGTGACCGCCGGCGGCACAGCGCCTCCGGAACCGCCCTTGATTGCCACCCGTGCCTTGGCCATCAGCTCCCGGCGGAACAGCCCAGTGACGATGGCGGCGTTTATGAGCACCGCGACGGCCGACTTCCAGCCGAAATGAGCGATCATGTACGCGGTATCCCATTGCCATTTGGCCGCCACCATCAGCACCGGCGGCGCTGCGAAGGGGGTGAGGGTTCCGCCGATGGAGATGTTGACGAATAGGACGCCGAGGGTCGAATACTGCAGCCGGCTGCTGAGGCGATTCGAAAAGTACGCATCCCGCAGCAGGATCGCGGCGAGCGTCATCGCCGCCGGCTCGGTAATGAACGATCCCAGCAGCGGAATGGCGGACAGGGACAGGAAATAGACCGCCAGGGCCTTCGGCAACGGCAGCAGTCGCGCCGCCGTCTGCACCAGCGACAGCACCGCCTGCAGGATGGGCTTGCTGGCCGCGATCACCATGATGGCGAAGACGAACATCGGCTCGGTGAAATTGCGGCCGTCGAGATAGCTCACCGTGGCGTCCTTGCCCGACAAGACGAATAAAGCGGCGATGAGCACGAAAGCCCAGAAGCCGAACACCACTTCCACCTCGCCGAGCAAATGCCACAGGCCCGCGTGGCTGGGCTGGAGGTGGGCGAGATGGGCGAAGAACTTGGTCGAGAACGTGTGCAGCACCGCGATGGCGAAGATGACGGCCGCAACAAGCTCGGGAGGAGTGGGTGCAAGGGATGCCATGCGGATGAAAAACCGTGTCGGGTTGAATGCAGTCATCGTAGGCATTGCCGCGCCCCCTGAAAATTCGGGACTGCGCGTAAGGGCAGCCGCTATCCCTATGCTGAGAGCGGGCACGACAAACGTTACGCAGTGCGCGGGTTCCGAGGAGAATAGGGGAACCCCTTACGGGTTTTCGCGAATTACGAAATCCACCATGCCCAAGCACAATGACAATTCGATCAACTGGAACGAGCCGGTTTCGCCGATGCCGCCGACAGCGCGGCCCGGTTGGCGCGATGTTCTCGCCCTGCTGTTGGGCTACGTCGCTCTCGATTGGGCGAGCTACATTTATCCGCTCCACGGCCTCAACATTACGCCATGGAGTCCGGCGCCGGCGCTCGGCCTGGTGTTCTTGCTGCGCTTCGGAAAAAGCGCAACCCCGCCCCTGGCGCTGGCGATCCTGGTGGCGGATGCCTGGGTGCGCCATCTGCCCGCGTCGCTGCCGCTATCCATCGCTCTGTCCGTCCTGCTGACGCTGAGCTATTGGGCCATCGCCGAGGCCTTGCGCCGCCGTCTGGCGGGCGGCGGCATCTTCGGGGATCGGCGCGGACTGCTCGAATGGGCGGTAATCGTCGCCGCGGGCACGCTGTTGAACAGCCTGATATTCGTTTCCACGCTTTCCTTGGGGAACCTCATACCCGCCGGCGGGGGGCGGGATGCGTTCGTCCGCTATTGGGTGGGCGACGGCGTCGGCGTCCTGGTATCGATGCCCATTCTATGGATGCTGCTGGAGGAGCGCGGGCGCGCGCAACTGCGGACGATGGTCCTGACCTGGGAGTCGCTGGGCTATCTGGCGGCGACGGGCATGGCGCTGTGGGTGGCGTTCGGTATCGGCGCCGAAGCCGATTTCAAGTATTTTTACGTCCTGCTCCTGCCGGTCATGTGGGCAGCCGCAAGGCAAGGTCTCGCCGGGGCGGTGTTCAGCGCGGCCATTGTTCAGATCGGCATCATCGGCGCGGTCGAGTTGCTGGGGTTTGCGGCGGTCACGGTGCTTGAGATCCAGACTCTGGCGATCGTGCTCGCCCTGTTCGGATTTTTCATCGGCGTCGTGGTGGATGAAAAGCAAAGGGTGAGCGCGGAATTGCGCCAGACGCTGCGCCTGGTGGCGGCGGGCGAGATGGCGGGCGCCCTGGCGCATGAACTCAACCAGCCGCTCACGGCTCTGTCCGCTTACGGCACGGCTTGCGAGCAACTGCTTGAACAGGGCGAAACGGGGGACCGGCTGCGCGCAACCATCCGCCGCATGGTTGCGGAATCCTTTCGCGCCGCCGACGTGGTGCGCCGCCTGCGGGACTTCTTTCGAACCGGCGCCACCCGGCTGGAACGGATAACGCTCGGGGAACTGCTGGCCTCGGCTACGGCGCCCTTCGTGGCCAAGGCGCAACGACAAGGCATCGAACTGGCCATGGATCCGGTACCGGCCTGCACGCTGTTGGCTGACCGTCTGCAACTGGAGGTCGTCTTGCGCAACCTCCTGTCCAACGCCTTCGATGCCGTGGCCGAGCAGCCCGCGGGGCAGCGTCGCATCCGGTTGTCGGCCCATCCGGAGGGCGCGGGGCGGGTCTGCGTTTGCGTCGAGGACAGCGGCCCGGGCCTGTCCGGGGCGATGGCCGCGCGGCTGTTCGAGGTTTTCCGGTCATCCAAGGCGAGCGGGCTCGGCCTGGGCCTGGCCATCAGCCGCGCCATCGTCGAGGCCCACGGCGGGAATCTCTGGACCGAGGCGACGGATCACGGCTTGTTCAAGCTGGTGCTGCCCACGGAAGGAAAGGCGGACGATGCAGCCTAGCGGATATACCATCTTCATCATCGAGGACGATCAATCGGTCCGCGACGCCCTGGGATTGTTGCTCGGCTTGCGGGGTCATCCCGTCGCCATGTTTGCCGACGCCGAGAGCTTCCTCAACGCCTACCGGCCGGAATGGCGCGGTTGCCTGCTCATCGATATCCGCATGCCGGGGATGGACGGCCTTGCGCTGCAGAAGCGGCTGCTGGAGACGGGCTGTCGGATGCCGGCGATCGTGATGACCGGTCATGGCGACGTGGAGTCGGCACGGGAGGCTTTCCGCGCCCAAGCGGTGGATTTCCTGGAGAAGCCGATCGATCACGCCAAGTTGATGGACGCGATTGAGGCGGCGCTCCTTCGCCAAACGGCTGCCCAGCAAGAGGAGCGCCGGCATGCCGAGGCCGACCGCCTGCTGGCGAGCCTGACGCCTCGCGAGAGGGAAGTCATGGATCTGGTGGTGGCCGGGCGGCATAACCGCGAGATCGCCGAAACACTGGGCATCAGCGCCCGCACCGTGGAGGTGCACAAGGCGCGGATGATGACCAAGCTGCGGGTGGAAAACGTGGCCGATCTGGTTCGCCTGAGCCTCTCGGGACCCGCTGGACGGTAAAGGTGTTTGCCAACGCCCTCCACCCTCCTCGCTGATTCAAATCGCTAGCCGGCTGGGCCGAAGGCTCCGGAAAATTCCTTGAGGAAGCGTTGCAGTTCGGTGGCCGGCAGCCGGTTGATGCCCCCCGCGCCCTTGCGGCCGCCGCCGGTAGGAAAGCGCCGGCACAGGGTATCGGCCCCGGTGGGGCGGGCCAGCGGCGCCCGGACGCTCACCATGTAGTGCTCTCCGGTTTTCACCAGCACCGCATGGGCCCGCTCCGGATGGGCGCGGCTTAGGCGGTTGGCCAGCACGCCGTTGGCCCGGCGGCTCCACGCCGCGTCGGGCAGCATCACTGCCGCGCCCGCCGACCCCACCGGCTCCGGCGGCAGCGCCGCGGCCCGGGCCATGTCCTCCCGATAACCCTGCCGCAGTTTTTCGAAGGCCGGATGTTCCGCCATGAAAGCGAAGGGATCGGCATAGGGATGCAGCGCCCGGTACAACTCCGCCGGATGGAAATGCAGATCCTCGACGCTCTCGCCGTAGGCATTGTAGTTGATGCATTCGCCCAATTCCCGCAGCCGTTCCAGCTCCGGCTCGGCCAGCCGCAGCGGCTCGGCGGCGCGCCGGGCGGCTTCATGCAGATTGTCGCCAAAGGCCGCCGCCACCGCCCAGGGACGTTGCCGGCCTTGCAGGTGGCGATCCACCAGCAGGCTGGTGCAGATATCGGGAGAGGTGTCGATGAATGCCTGCAAGCGGGGATGGCGAGGAATCTCGCCGCAGTAGTGATGATCGAAATAGCGGCAGGCGGCGCCTTGCTCCAGTGCTCTTAACAATTCGCCGCGGTTCTCGTCCAGGGAAATGTCCAGCACCGTGAGTTGGTCGCCGGGCTCGGGGTGAACCCGTCGCAGCAGCTTGATGTCCCGCTTGATGCCGGTGACCAGCGTGGCCTCCCGGGGCTCGGTCAGGCGCAATTGGTGCAAAGCGCAGATGCCGTCCGCGTCGCCGTTAAAAATGTCATAGAATGCCATCGAGGATTTGTCTTGCCGGAATGTAATGTTCAGAGTGAAAGCCCCGCCCCGCGCCGAGGGCCGGAGTAGCAGCCTCCGGCTCGCCTTAGCTTACACAGTGCTGACGGTCTATGCCAGCTTGCATCCGTTCAGCGGCTGGCGCGATCCCGGCGAGCTTCCCTGGGCTTTTATCGCGGCCGGCTGGCCGCGCTATTTCACCACCTTCGACGTGGCGGTGAATATCCTAGGCTATTTTCCCCTCGGCTTGTTTTTCGCCTTGGGCTTCCGGCGCCGACTGGGCGGCTTGGGGGCCGGCGCGTTGGCGATCCTGCTGGGAATGGTCTTGAGCCTGGTTCTGGAAGGGCTGCAAAATTATCTGCCGACCCGCATTCCCTCCTTGCCGGATTTCCTCAGCAACGCCTGCGGCGCCGCCGCCGGGGCGGTGACGGCGCGGGTTTGGGGTTGGCCGCTGCTGGACGGCGCCGGGTTCCGGGCATTGAAGTCCCGCTGGCTGGAAGAAGGGCGCGTGGCGGACTGGGGCTTGCTGTTGGTGGGGCTGTGGTTGTTCGCTCAGATCAATCCGGAGGGACTGCCTTTCGGCAGCGGCGATCTGCGGGCCTGGTTTCCCCGGTCCTGGGAGGGTTTTCACGGTCCCCTGGCTTTCGCCGGAGTGGAGGCCGGAGTCGCGGCGGCGAATCTGTTCGCCGTGGGCTTGCTGATTCGCGGGTTCGTCAAAGCCGATTTGCCGGCCTGGGCCGGGGTGGCGATGCTGCTGCTGGCGGCGCCCTGCGTCAAAACCTTGGCCGCCGCGATTTTGCTGGGCCCGGAACAGGCCTGGGCATGGCTGACTCCCGGTACCCGGCTGGGCATGTTGGCGGGCGCCGCTGGCGTTGCTGGCGGTGATTTCCGCCACCGCGCTGCTCAACTTGGCGCCCCTCAACCCTTATCTCGCCGTGGTCCAGGAAATTCGCCCCCCTGGGCATTTCCTGAATTTCAACGGACTCACCCGTTCGGTCTCGGAGGCTTGGCCGTTCCTGGCGGTGGGCTATTTGCTGGCGATGCTGGGACGCTCCGGTCGAGTCTGAATCTTACTTGCGCCGGGCTTCCTGTTCTTGCAGGCGCAACTCCCGCAGCCGGGCTTCGGCGCCTGAAAGCTGAAAGAAATCCCCGTCGCCGGCCTTCACTCCCAACTGCAGTTGCTCGATGGCGGATTGCAGGCGGCCCAGCAAGGCGTAGCCCTCGGCCTGGGAGCGGCGCTGCAAGAGGATTTTGCCCTGGGCGGCATAAGCTTTGGCCTCCAGAAAACGCAGCTCGGCGTCGGAGGGGTAAAGCTGAATTTGGGCGGCGAGCAACTGCAGCGCTTCGTCGGCCTGCCGCTGCCGCAGCAAGGCCTCGGCGGCATCGTGGATCAATCCCCGATAGCCGGAATAGCGTTTTAGGGCGGCCCGGTAGCAATCCAACCCTTTGGCGGGAGACTGAGCCGATTCCACGCGGCAATCCAGGCTGGCCACCATCGGATGGGCAGGCAGCAGGCGGCGCAGGACGCCCATTTCCTTTTGGGCCCGGGCGGCGTTGTTGTCCCGTAGCAGGGCCGTCGCCAAGCCGTAGCGGGCGCTGGCTTCGGTGCCGAAGTTGCGCCGCTTGAGGGCCTCCTCGAAAAAATTCACGGCATCCCGCGGGGTATCCTGGGCCGCCTTGAGCTTGGCCCGGGCCAACTGAAACTCCGCGCTGTCCGCCACTTGCTTGTAAGGACGGGACTGAATGCGGTTCTGCACGTCGGCGATGCGTTCATAGGTGAGCGGGTGGGTGCGCAGATACGAAGGCGCGTTGCCCTCGTAGAGCCGGGTGGAGCGTTGCAGTCTTTCGAAGAAGCTGCCCATGCCCCGCACGTCGAAGCCCGCCTGGTCGAGAATCTGGAAACCCACCCGGTCGGCTTCCCGCTCGTGTTCCCGGGTGAAGTTGAGTTGGCTTTGGATGCTGCTCGCCTGGGCGGTGGCGATGGCCGCCTGGGATACCTGGGAGTTGGAGCGGGAGGCGAGAATCGCCACCGCCAGGGCGGCAATGGAGGTGAGTTGGGATTGCTTTTGCCCCTCCAGCATGCGGGCCAGGTGCTTTTGGGTGACGTGGGCGATTTCGTGGGACAACACCCCGGCCAATTCCGACTCGTTCTGGGCGGCAACGATCAGTCCGGTGTGGACGCCGATGTAGCCGCCGGGCAAGGCAAAGGCGTTCAGCGTCGCATCCCGCACCAGGAAGAACTGGAATTCCTGGCGCACCGCCGGGCTGTGGGACGCCAGCCGATAGCCCAGGTCGTTCAGGTAATCGGTGATTTCCGGGTCGTCGAGATAATCCCGGTCGATGCGGATCGAGGCCATGATCTCGTCCCCCAGGCGACGCTCCTGGCGGGGCGAGAGCAGCGTCTCGGAGGCATCCCCCAGGTCGGGCAGGCCGTCGGCCCAGGCGAGAAAAGCCGTAAGCCCGAGCGCCGCAAAGAGGATGCGCGAAAATTTCATGGTGCTATGATAGCCGCCGCGCCACTTGGTTCACACCTTGGCTCGGGCGCTCGGTCATTTTTCCCTTCATCATGAACGACGAACTCACTCATTTCGACGCTGCTGGCCAGGCCCACATGGTGGACGTGGGCGACAAGGCGGAAACCCGGCGCGTCGCCCGGGCCGAAGGCTCGATCCGCCTATCCCCGCAGGCTTTCTCGGCCATCGAGGCGGGTCGCGCCGGCAAGGGCGATGTGCTGGGGGTGGCGCGCATCGCCGCCATTCAGGCGGCCAAGCGCACTGCCGAGCTGATTCCCCTGTGCCATCCGCTGCCGCTCACCAAGGTGGCCGCGGAGTTTCGGTTGGACCGGGAAGCCGGAACGGTGCATTGCCTCGTCACCGCGGAAACCGTGGGCCGCACCGGGGTGGAGATGGAAGCCTTGACCGCCGTCGCCGCCGGACTGCTAACCGTCTACGATATGTGCAAGGCCCTGGACCGGGGCATGGTCATCGAAGGCATCCGCTTGTTGGAGAAAGACGGCGGCCGCTCCGGCCACTGGACCGCGCCCGCATCTTGAAACGCCGCCCGCCGGCGTCAGGCGGCGGCCCAATCCACCCATCCGGCGTAGGCCGTCGCCAGCACCCCCGCGCCGAAAGCGATGCGATACCACGCGAACAGCGTGAAATCGTGGCTGGAGATATAACGCAGCAGCCAGCGCACGCACAGAAAAGCCGAGACGAAGGCCGCGGCGAAGCCCACTGCCCACATGCCCCAGTCGTCCAAGGAAAGCAGCGCCCGTTCCTTGTAGAGTTGATAGAGCGTGGCCAGCCCCAAGGTGGGAATGGCCAGGAAGAACGAGAACTCGGTGGCTGCCCGGCGCGACAGGCCGAACAACAGCCCGCCGATGATGGTGGCCCCGGAGCGGGAGGTGCCGGGAATCAGCGCGAAAGCCTGGGCGATGCCCAGCTTCAGGGCATCCAGGGGCGTCAGCTCGTCCACCGATTCGACGCGGACGCGGTGCTCGCGCTGTTCCGCCCACAGGATGACCAAGCCGCCGGCGATGAAAGCGAGGGCCACCGTGGGCGCGTTGAACAGTTGCGCCTTGATGGCCTTGCCGAACAGCAATCCCAGAATCGCCAGGGGCAAAAAAGCGATGCCCAGATTCAGCACAAAGCGCCGCGCCCCCCGGTCCCGGGACAATCCCCCCAGCACCGTGCCGATCTTGGCGCGATACTCCCAGCACACCGCCAGGATGGCGCCGGACTGGATGACGATTTCGAACAACTTGCCCCGCTCGTCGTTGAAATTCAGCAGGTCGCCCGCCAGGATCAGATGGCCGGTGGAAGAAATGGGCAGAAATTCGGTGAAACCTTCCACCAGACCGAGGATGAGGGCTTTGAGGATGAGGAGGGGATCCACGGTAACTCCGGCGAGATGGGGCGGGAATTATAACCGAGGGACCCGCCCGTGCTCCGCCGGCGTTTATCCGACGTTCACCGGCACCAGGGTGATGGTGTCGTTGCCGAAAATGTCGATCACTTTCACGGCGACGGTGTGGCGGCCCGCTTTGGTGTAGGCGTGGGGCGCGGAGATGAATTCCAGGTCGCGGTTCTTGCGGGTGCGGAAGCTTTGCCATTCGTTTTCGAAGATGTAGCTGCCGGTCCAGCGTTCTTCGAATTCGCCCTCACCCGGCGCTTCGCGCCGGCCTCTCGCGGAGGGAGAGGCAACATCGCTCCCTTCTCCCTCCGGGAGAAGGGCCGGGGTTGAGGAGGTGCCCGTTTCAACCGCCACTTTGATGATCTCCTTGCGGCTCATGTAGTCGAAGTCCACGGCCCAGTAGTCCACCCAGTCGGTCCAGTGTTTGGTGAGTTTCTCGCGGGTGACGACGCCGTCCTTGTCCTTGCTCACTTTGATGAGCTGACCCTGTTCGCAGACGACTTCGCTCTTGCCGTTCTTCAGGCTCGCGGCGGCGGCCTCGGCCGCGCCTTGGGTGTAGTAAACGGAGAAGTCGGTCAGTTCGATCTGGACCGTGAATTTGTCCTTTTTGTGATAGCGCGGCGTGGCCTCGATGAAGCTGACGTCGAAAAACACCACCTGCCCTTTCTCTACCGCCCGTTTATCGAACACCTCGGGAGGAATCTGCTTCGGCACGAGATCAATGCCCTTTTGCTTCGCCTCGTCGAGCACGGCGGGGAACAGCCCCATCTCGAACTCGAAGGCCAGCACGTCCACGCGCGAGGCGCCGCGCAGGCGAGCAGAGGTGATGACTTCCTCCACGAACAGCCGGCCCACGGGCAGGTTGATCGGCCCGACCACCACCAGCCGCCCGGCATTCTTGCCGTGGAAGAAGCTCTCGCCTTCCAGCGGCTGGGCCTTGTAGGCGCGCAAGATGAGATCGCGGAACTCGCGCTCCTTCTGCGCCAGCGCCTGTT
>JAHFQX010000002.1:0-54012 GCA_023259135.1 Betaproteobacteria bacterium
CGGGTTCAGCACCAGGGCCTTCCCCACCTTGCGGCAAATCTTGGAAATTTCCCGCTCCAGGCTGCGCACCCCGGCTTCCCGGGTGTAATAGCGGATGATGTCCCGAATCGCGCTTTCCGAAATACCGGCTTCCTCGACGCTCAGGCCATTGCTCTTCAACTGTTTGGGCACCAGGTAGCGAACGGCGATGTGGACTTTTTCGTCCTCGGTGTAGCCCGACAGGCGAATAATCTCCATGCGATCCAGCAGCGCCGAAGGGATATTGAGGGTATTGGCGGTCGCCACGAACATCACGTCGGAGAGATCGTAATCCACTTCCACATAATGATCCGCAAAGGTGTGGTTCTGCTCGGGATCCAGCACTTCCAACAGCGCCGACGAAGGATCGCCGCGGAAATCCATCCCCATCTTGTCCACTTCGTCCAGCAGGAACAAGGGGTTCCTGACCCCGATCTTGGCCATGTTCTGCAGGATCTTGCCCGGCATGGATCCGATATAGGTGCGGCGGTGGCCTCGGATCTCCGCTTCGTCCCGCACGCCCCCTAAGGACATGCGCACAAACTTGCGATTGGTGGCGCGGGCGATGGATTGGCCGAGGGAGGTCTTGCCGACCCCCGGCGGACCCACCAGGCAGAGAATCGGCGCCTTGAGCTTATCGACCCGCTGTTGCACCGCCAGGTATTCGACGATCCGCTCCTTTACCTTCTCCAAACCGTAGTGGTCTTTCTCCAGCACGGCTTCGGCCGCTTTCAGATCCTTGGAAATCTTGCTCTTTTTTCTCCAAGGCAGGGAAGTCAGGGTCTCGATGTAATTGCGGACCACGCCGGCCTCCGCCGACATGGGGGACATCAACCGCAGCTTGCGCAGTTCCGATTGCGCCTTGGCCAGCGCATCCTTGGGCATGTGAGCCGCCTTGATGCGCTTTTCCAATTCATCGGCATCGGAGCCTTCCTCCATCTCCCCTAGCTCTTTCTGGATCGCCTTCACCTGCTCGTTCAGATAATACTCGCGCTGGCTTTTCTCCATCTGCCGCTTCACCCGGCCGCGAATGCGCTTTTCCACTTGCAGGATGTCCAGTTCCCCTTCCAGCAAAGCCAGCAGATGCTCCAGCCGCTTCTTGGTCTCGAACATCTCCAGGATGCGTTGTTTCTGCTCCAGCTTGAGGGGCAGGTGGGCAACCACGGTGTCGGCCAGCCGGCCGGCCTCATCGATACCCGACAAAGAAGTGAGAATCTCCGGAGGAATTTTCTTCTGCAGCTTGACGTACTGGTCGAACTGAGCCAGCAGCGCCCGCCGCATCGCTTCGACTTCATTATCGACGGCCGCTTCCGGGAGGATGACCGAAGCCTGGGCGATGAAATGGGTCCGCAAATCCAGGACCTCTTCCAGAATGGCCCGATTACCCCCCTCCACCAGCACCTTGACGGTCCCATCGGGTAATTTGAGCATCTGCAGGATATTGGCGATCGTGCCCACCTGGTAGAGATCCTCGGTCCCCGGCTCGTCCTTGGCGGCGGATTTTTGAGCCACCAGCAGAATGCTCTTGCCCGCGTCCATGGCATCTTCCAAGGCTTTGATGGATTTGGGGCGGCCCACGAACAGCGGGATCACCATATGCGGGAATACCACCACATCCCGGAGCGGCAGCAGCGGGAGCTTGATATCGGATTGAGGATCGCGGGGATCGGAATAACTCATGGTTGCACCTGACGGAAAAGGAGTTCCAGGAAAAAAGATATGGGGACGAGCCCCGGAAATTGCAAGGGCTTTCCCCCGCCCCCGAAAAGGCGGGGCGACGCGGGAAAGAGAAGGGGGCCTAGGCCGTCCCCGAGGCCTTGAGCGAATCGCCGTAAATCAGAATGGATTGGATATCTCCAGTAGCAGTATTGTGGTCCAGCACCACTTTTACCACGTTTTCCAGCGACGGCAGATCGAACATGATATCCAACAGCACCTGCTCCAGAATGGAACGGAGTCCCCGAGCGCCGGTCTTGCGGGCCAGCGCTTTGCGGGCAATGGCCAGCAACGCCGGTTCCCGAACTTCCAGCTCCACTCCTTCCATGCTGAACATCTTCTGGTATTGCTTGATCAAAGCGTTTTTGGGTTCGGTCAAAATCTGGACCAGGGCGGGTTCCCCCAGCTCGTCCAAGGTAGCCACCACCGGCAAGCGTCCCACGAATTCGGGGATGAGGCCGTACTTGATGAGATCCTCGGGCTCCACTTCCTTTAATACCACCCCCACTTCCCTGCGGTTGTCCCGGCTACGCACTTCGGCGGAAAAACCGATGCCCCCCTTCTCGGAGCGCCCTCGGATAATCCGGTCCAGGCCATCGAAGGCGCCGCCGCATATAAATAGGATATTGGTGGTATCAACCTGAACGAATTCCTGATTCGGATGCTTGCGCCCCCCCTGCGGCGGCACGGAGGCAATGGTCCCCTCGATCAGCTTGAGCAAAGCCTGCTGCACCCCCTCTCCCGAGACATCACGAGTAATGGAAGGGTTGTCGGACTTGCGGGATATCTTGTCGATCTCGTCGATATAGACAATGCCCCGCTGGGCTTTCTCGACATCGTAATCGCACTTCTGCAACAACTTCTGGATAATATTCTCGACATCCTCGCCGACATATCCGGCCTCGGTCAGGGTCGTGGCATCGGCCATCACGAACGGCACATTGAGCAACCGCGCCAAGGTTTGGGCCAACAGCGTCTTGCCGGAACCGGTGGGGCCGATGAGCAGAATATTGCTCTTGGCCAACTCGATATCGTCACTGCCCTTGCCGACGTTCTTCAAGCGCTTGTAGTGATTGTAGACCGCCACGGCCAAGATGCGTTTCGCCGTATCCTGGCCGATGACGTATTGGTCCAGATTGCCGCAGATTTCCTTGGGAACCGGCAGGTCTTTCTTGCCCCCCCCTTTCCCGGATTGTTCAGCCTGGCTTTCCTCGCGGATGATGTCGTTGCACAACTGGATGCACTCGTCGCAGATGAACACCGACGGGCCGGCGATGAGTTTGCGCACCTCGTGCTGGCTCTTGCCGCAAAACGAGCAATACAGAAGTTTTTCACCGCCAGCCTTGTCCGTCATTTTGAGACTCCGCTCACGCCGCTGAAAATAAGACCCTATGCCGCCGATTCGGTTCGCGAGGCCAGCACCTTGTCCACCAGACCATACCGAACCGCTTCTTCGGCGCTCAGGAAATTATCCCGATCGGTATCCCGCTCGATAGTTGGCACATCCTGCCCGCTGTGTTTGGACAAAATCTCGTTCAATTTCGCTTTCAGAAAAAGAATCTCCCGTGCGTGGATTTCCACGTCGGAGGCCTGACCCTGGAATCCCCCCATGGGCTGGTGGATCATCACCCGCGAATTGGGCAGGCAGAAGCGCTTGCCCCTGGCTCCGGCGGTCAGCAATAAGGCCCCCATGCTGGCCGCTTGGCCGATACACAGGGTGCTGACATCGGGCTTGATGAACTGCATGGTGTCGTAAATCGCCAGCCCGGCCGAAACCAGGCCGCCGGGAGAATTGATATAGAAGGAAATATCCTTCTCCGGGTTCTCCGACTCCAGAAACAGCAGTTGGGCCACCACCAGATTGGCGGTCACCTCGTTGACCGGGCCCACCAGGAACACCACCCGTTCCTTCAACAACCGGGAATAAATGTCATAGGCTCGCTCGCCGCGGCCGCTTTGCTCGATGACCATGGGGATCAATCCCAGGCCCCGAGCCTCCAAGGCGGAATGCCCCATCATCATGCCGCCCCCATGAGCTCTTCGAATGTCACCGGCCGGTCTTCCACCTTCGCCTGACTCAACACCCATTCCACCACGTTGTTCTCCAATACCAGGGACTCCACATCCCGCAACCGTTCGGGGGACTGGTAGTACCACCGCACCAATTCTTCCGGCTGTTCGTAATGCTGGGCATATTCTTCCACCATGGCCCGCACCTCCTCGGGTTTGGCTTGCAAGCCGCGGTTTTGGACCAATTCCGCCAGAATCAGCCCCAGGCTCACCCGCCGCACGGCTTGGGTCTCGAATAACTCTCTGGGCAAGTCCAGGTTCTTGGTTTTGACCCCGCGCGCTTCCAAATCCTTTTTGGCTCCCGCCGCCAGACGCCGGATCTCCATCTCGATGAGGGCCCGGGGCAAGGTCAGGGACGTCGCCGCCAGCAACGCATCCATGGCCTGCTCCTTCACCCGGGCCGCGATGCGTTGCTTGATCTCCCGACGCATATTGTCGGCCACGCCTTCCCGCAACTTGAGCACGTCCTCATCGGGAAGCCCCAGACTACGAGCCAATTCAGCCAAATCGGGCAACACCGGCGCCGCCACTTGCTTCACGGTCACATCGAAAACCGCAGTCTTGCCGGCCACCGCCTTGCCATGATAATCCGCCGGAAAGCTTAATTCAAACCGCCGCGTCTGGCCGCTCGCCATGCCTATCACTTGGTCTTCGAAGTCCTTGAGCAGATGGCCTTTTCCCAGAATGATGGATTGGTCCCGGCCGGCTGTTTCGGGGAGCTCCTGGCCATCGACGACCCCCTGATAATCCAGAGTCACTTGGTCCCCGGCGGCGGCAAGCCGTTCCACGGGCTCGAACCGGGTCCGTTGCCGCCGCAGGATATCCAAAGTCTTGTCCACTTCCGCGTCGCCGGGTTCCAGCACCGGACGTTGGATCGCGGTCTGGCCCAAATCGCCGATTTGGACTTCCGGGTAGACCTCGAAAGTGGCGTTGAATGCCACCTCCGCGGTCTCCCCTTCCTGAACCTCCGGTTCGAAACGGGGGAATCCGGCAACCCGCAACCGCTCCGCCTGCACCGCGGCGCCGAAATTCCGCTCCAGGCGATCCCCCAGCACTTCTTGGCGAACCTGCCGCCCATAGTGCTGGGAAACCACCCGGAACGGCACCTTGCCGGGCCGGAAACCAGCCAACTTGGTGGTACGGGTCAAGTGCTTGAGCCGAGTTTCCACCTCCTGCTCGATTTCAGCGGCGGGCACGGCAATACGTAGCCGGCGTTCCAGCCCCCCGAGATTTTCCAAAGTGGTTTGCATCGATATGATCCTGACAATGAGCCAATAAACTAAAAGAAGGTACCGCAAGGCAGCTTCACCCTGGTGCGAAAGGGGGGACTCGAACCCCCACACCTTGCGGTGCTGGAACCTAAATCCAGTGCGTCTACCAATTCCGCCACTTTCGCAAATGGGCTAGTCTAATATAATCTTTCGCCCTCTGTCAGCCGAAACCCCGATCCCCGGCTCTTATCCGCCAGCCCTGCCCGCCTTCGACGCCTCCATGGGCCATTACGAAAATTTTCCGGTCGCCTCCGTGCTGCTGCCTCGCCGGCTGCGCGGTCCGGTGCGTCTGATTTATGCCTTTGCCCGCCAAGCCGACGACTTCGCCGACGAAGGAGATTGGACTGCTCGGGAACGGCTGTCGAAGCTTGACGCCTTCCGCGCCGAACTCAAGCGCATCGAGACCCGGCGCCCCCCCGAGACCCCGCTCTTCGGCGAATTGGCTGAGGTGATCCAGCGCCACCGCTTGCCCCTGCCCTGCTTTTACGATTTGCTGGATGCCTTCAGCCAGGACGTGACTCAAAAACGCTATGCCGATTTCGGCGAGGTCATGAATTACTGCCGCCGCTCCGCCAACCCGGTGGGGCGGCTGATGCTGGCCCTCTACGGCGCCGCCGGAGCCCGCAACAACGCCTATTCGGACGGCATCTGCTCCAGCCTGCAACTCATTAATTTCCTGCAAGACGTGGCCATCGATTGGCAGAAAGACCGAATCTATCTGCCCCAGGACGAGATGGCCCGCTTCGGAGTCACCGAAGCCCAAATTCAGCGGGGCGATGCCGACGGCCATTGGTCCTCCTTGATGCTTTACCAAATCCGGCGCGCCCGGCGCATGCTGCTGGCAGGCTCTCCGCTGGCCCGCCGCCTGGACGGGCGCATCGGCCTGGAGCTGCGCATGGTGGTGCTGGGCGGCGAGCGCATCCTCAAAAAAATCCAAGCCTGCGGCGGCGACGTGTTCCGGCGCCGGCCGGTGCTTTCCGGTCGGGATTGGCTGGGCATGGCTTGGCGGGCGGTGGCGTCCGGAGGGTTTCCGCCGTGACACCCGACCAATATTGCCGGAGCAAGGCCGCCAACAGCGGCTCCAGCTTCTATTACAGTTTTTTATTGCTGCCCCGCGAAAAACGCCGCGCCATCATGGCGCTCTATGCCTTTTGCCGCGAAGTGGACGACGCCGTGGACGAGTGCGCCGACCCCGGCGTGGCCGCCGCCAAGCTGGCTTGGTGGCGCAAAGAAGTGGCCGACCTATTCGACGGCCGGCCCCAGCACCCGGTAGGCCGCGCCCTGCTTCCCTTGCTGGACCGCTTTCCCCTGGCCCAAGAACATTTTCAGGAGATCATCGACGGCATGGAAATGGATCTCAGCCAAAATCGCTATGAGGATTTCAAATCCCTGGACCTTTATTGCTACCGGGTGGCCGGCGTGGTGGGGCGATTGGCGGCGGAAATCTTCGGCTACCATCACCTCCGTACCCTGCAATATGCCCATCACCTGGGCACCGCCCTGCAACTCACCAACATCATCCGCGACGTGGGCTGGGATGCCCGGCGCGGCCGGATTTATCTGCCCCTGGAAGATCTGCGGCGCTTCGGCGTCACTCCCGCCCAAATCCTCAGCCGCCAAGACAGCAAAGCTTTCCGCCAACTCATGGCGTTTCAGGTGGAGCGGGCCCGGGAATACTACCGGCGGGCGCTGGCCGAACTGCCCCCCGAGGACCGCAAGAGCCAACGCCCCGGCTTGGTCATGGCGGCCATCTACCGCACCCTGCTGCAGGAAATCGCCGCCGACGGCTGCCGGGTCCTCACCCACTCCACCCGGCTGCCGCCGCTACGCAAAATGTGGATCGCCGGCGCCACCTGGCTCCGGAATTGAGCGGCTTCCCATGAGCGCCACCGTGCCTCGAATAGCCATCATCGGCGGCGGCTACGCCGGCATGGCCGCGGCGGTCACCCTGGCGGAAGCCGGCGTTCCGCCCACCGTATTCGAAGCCGCGCCGCTGCTGGGCGGGCGGGCGCGCCGCGTGGAACACCGCGGCGCCGCCCTGGACAACGGGCTGCACATTCTGAGCGGCGCCTACGCCGACATCCTGGACCTGATCCGCCGGGTTGCCAGCCCCGACCCGTTGGGGCCGTTGCTGTGGCGGCGGTCCTTTGATTGGATCCTCCAGCCCGATTTCCGCCTCCGGCGCGGGCCGCTACCGGGAGCCGCCGGGCTGGCCCTGGGAATGCTGGCGGCGCGGGGAGCGCGGCTTGGCGAGCGGCTGGCGGCGCTACGCTTCGGCGCCGCCGTAGACCGCATCGCGCCGGACCCGGATGTCACCGTCGCCATGCTACTCGCCCGCCACCGGCAGGGCGCGACCTTGCGCCATCGCTTCTGGGAGCCCTTGTGCCTGGCGGCCCTCAACACCCCTGCCGAACAAGCTTCGGGCCGGACCTTCGTCCGAGTCTTGCAAGCCACGCTCCGGGGGCCCGCCGGCTCCAGCGACATCTTGCTGCCCCGCGTCGATTTGAGCGCGCTATTCCCGGAACCCGCCGCCCGTCATGTTCTTCAGCGGGGTGGAGCGATACGCACGGCCGCCTCGGTAAGCGAAATTCGCCGGCAACAAGGACAATTCCTGCTCCGCACCGCCAAGCAAGCCGAGCTTTTCAGTCATGTCATCTGCGCCGTGGCTCCCGGGGCACTGCCGCTCTTGACCCGCCGCCTGCCGGAACTGGCGCCGCTGCCGGAGCGCCTCGCGCACTGGCGATTCCAGCCCATTTACTCGGTCTATCTGCAATACCCGGAACACGCCACCCTGCCTCAGCCCATGACCGGCTTTGCCGAGGGCTGGGGCCAGTGGGTTTTCGACCGCGGCGCCATCGCCGGCCAGCGGGGCCTCATCGGCGTGGTGGTCAGCGGTCCCGGGGACCATCAAGGCACCCCCTTGGAGTCCTTGGCGGACCGTGCCGAGGCCCAGTTGCGCGCCCACTTCCCAGGCTTGGGCAAACCGCTGTGGCGCAAAGTCATCGCCGAAAAACGCGCCACTTTCAGTTGCGTTCCCGGCCTGCAACGCCCCCCCCAGACCACCCCCGTGGAAAATTTTTTCCTGGCGGGGGACTATACGCATCCCGAATACCCTGCCACTCTCGAAGGCGCGGCGCAAAGCGGAATCCGATCGGCCCGCTTGGCGTTGGCCTCCCTTTAAGGAGTCGCCCTATGCTCATCAACTGCGTTGTCTACCAGAACGGGACCAAGCTCAGGGACATTCCGGTCGCGGAAATCAGCGATTACGTCATTCGGCCGGATTGCTTCGTCTGGGTTGCGCTGCGAGATCCGGCTCCCGAGGAACTGGAGGAGATGCAACGCGAATTCGGGCTGCACGAATTGGCGGTGGAGGATGCCCGCCATGGCCATGAACGGCCGAAAATCGAGGAATATGGAGACTCGCTGTTCGTGGTGATGAATCTGGTGGAAATGGTGCAGGGGGATCTCCATGTCGGCGAAGTGGACGTGTTTGCCGGAAAAAACTACATCCTGTCGGTCCGGTCCCGCAGCCAGCAGACTTTCCTGGGGGTCCGCGACCGTTGCGAGCGGGAACCGCATCTGCTCAAGCAGGGCGCCGGGTTCGTCCTTTACGCCTTGATGGATGCGGTGGTCGACCGCTATTTTCCGGTGCTCGATTCGCTGGAATCGGAATTGGAAATCATTGAGGAGCGGATCTTTTCCAAAGGCTCGGCCCGGGCCAACATCGAACGGCTATACGAGCTCAAGCGCAAGGTAACGGACCTCAAGCACGTGGTCGCTCCCCTCATGGAAGCGGCGGGAAAGCTACATGGCGGGCGGGCGCCCACGGTCTGCGCCAACAGCCAGGAATACTTCCGGGACGTGCATGACCACCTGAATCAGATCAACGCTTCCATTGACGTTATTCGGGAAACCATCGGCATGGCGATCCAAGTGACTCTGTCCATGGTCGCCATGGAGCAAAACGAGGTCAACAAGCGGCTGGCGGCCTGGGCCGGCATTTTCGCGGTGGCCACGGCTTTCGCCGGACTCTGGGGGATGAATTTCAAGGTTATGCCCGAATTGCAATGGGAATACGGCTATCCGCTGGCCTTGCTGATCATTGCCGCGACCTGTGGATTCCTCTATTCCCGTTTCAAACGCTCAGGCTGGCTTTAGGCAGGGATCCCGTCGGCCCTCGTCAATGGAAGCCCAGATGGAGGACATCCGCTCGATTCACGACTATTGGTTCGGATCCAACCCCGACGATGCCGTGGCTGCGGCTGAACAAGCCAAAATTTGGTGGACAAAAAATCCTGTTATCGACGCTCAGATGAGAGCCCGGTTCCGGGTCTATGTCGAAGCCGCGGGGCGGGGCGAATTGGGGGACTGGGCGGCTATTCCGCTGGGCCGGCTGGCGCTGATCCTGCTGACCGATCAGTTCCCGCGAAATATTTATCGGGACACGGCCCAAGCCTTTGCTTTCGATCCCTTCGCTCTGAGGTATTGCCGTGAAGGGATCGCCCTCGGCGCGGATCGGATGCTGCGGCCCATAGAGCGGGTATTCTGCTATCTTCCCCTGGAGCACTCCGAATCTCTGAACGATCAGCATGAATCCGTCAGACTGTTCAGCCGGTTGCTGGAGGATGTCGTTCCGGAGCACAAACTTAAATTTCAGGGCTACCTGCATTTTGCCATACGTCACCGGGATATCATCGAACGATTCGGCCGCTTTCCCCACCGCAACCGCGTGCTCGGACGGGTATCGACAGCCGAAGAAGCGGCTTTTCTCGAAACCCCCGGGTCTACGTTCTGAATCATCCCGGACCCGATAACTTCTTTCTTGCCAGGAACCGCCATGCCCGCATCCGCAAACCCGACCCAGCCGGACTTTTGGCGACACCCGCTGGGCTACCGGCCCGCTCCCGACTTGCTGCAAGACCGGGTCATCCTGGTCACCGGAGCAGGCCAAGGCATCGGCCGGGTGGCGGCGCTAAGCTTCGCCGCCCACGGCGCCGCGGTGGCGCTGCACGGCCGCTCGGTGGAAAAACTGGAAGCGGTATACGACGAGATCGTGGCAGCCGGCCACGCCGAACCCGCCATCGCCCCCCTGGATCTGGCGACTGCCACCGACCGGGATTTCGATGCCCTGGCTTTCAACATCAAGAAAACCTTCGGCCGCCTCGATGGCATCCTGCACAACGCCACCCATGGCCCGCGGCCCAGCCCCCTGGCCCAGCAATCGCTGGACGACTGGCTCGGCCTGCTGCGCGTGAATCTGGCGGCCCCCTTCGCCCTCACCCGCGCTTGCCTGCCGCTGCTGAAAGCCGCCGAAGACGGGGCGGTGGTCCTGACGTTGGAAAGCCACGGGCACAGCCCGGCAGCGTACTGGGGGGGGTTCGGCGTGGCCAAGCACGGCCTGGAAGCCTATCTCATCATCCAAGCCCAGGAATGGGAGGGCCTGCCGGGGCCGCGCATCAACGGATTGATTCCCGGGCCGGTGCGCTCGCCCCAGCGCTCCCGCACCCATCCCGGCGAAGATACCGCGGCGCTGCCCCGGCCCGACGCCCTGATGCCGGCCTATCTGCTGCTGCTGGGACCGGACAGCCGGGGGGTCAGCGGCCGGATTCTGGCTCTTCGGAGCTGATCAAGGCCCGCAGCGCATCGGGCACGGGAGCCGGGCGGCCGGTCTTGCGCTCGACCCACACCAGCATGGTTTCGCCATCGGCATAGAACTCCCCGGGACGCAGCGCGTCGGTGATTTCATAACGCATGCGGAAGCTGCTGCGCCCCGCCCGATCGCACCACACTTTCACATCCACCGTGGTCATCTGTTCGATGGGCTTGCGGTAGTTGCAGTGGTTGCTGGCCACGACCGGACCGTCCGCGTCGGTCGCTACCGGCATGTTGGCGGCATTGAACCAGCCGAGCCGCCCCTGCTCCATGTAGCGGATGTACAGCACATTGTTGACGTGGCCCATCATATCCATGTCAGCCCAACGCACCGCCACCTGGGCCACCACGACCAAGCCCTTGTTTCTAGCCATCTACCTGTCCCTTCGCTGAAAATCGGGGCTATTGAAGCCCGTTTTGCCGGTCCCAGCGTTACGCGGGTAGAATACCCGCCGCAATGGATCATTGTCGGCCGGAGATTGTAGCAGCCTCCGGCCCATCCGCTTTCTAAGCAGCCAGTCATTGGGGAGGGCAGTTCAGTGGAACGGGAATTCATGGAATACGACGTGGTCATCGTCGGCGGCGGCCCCGCCGGCCTCGCCGCCGCCATCCGGCTCAAGCAATTGAGCGCCGAGCGCGGCCACGAAGTCAGCGTCTGCGTCCTGGAAAAAGGCTCGGAAGTCGGCGCCCATATCCTTTCCGGCGCGGTGGTCGATCCCATCGCCCTCAACGAGCTGATCCCCGATTGGAAGGAGAAGGGCGCGCCCCTCAACACCCCGGTCACCGACGACCGCTTCCTGGTGCTCACCGAGAAGAAGAGCCTGGGCATCCCCAACGCCTTGCTGCCGCCTCTCATGAACAACCACGGCAACTACATCGTCAGCCTGGGCAACGTATGCCGCTGGCTGGCGGAACAAGCCGAAGCCCTGGGGGTGGAAATCTATCCCGGCTTCGCCGCCGCCGAGGTACTCTACCGCGAAGACGGCAGCGTCAAGGGCGTCGCCACCGGCGACATGGGCGTCGGCAAGGACGGCCAGCCCACCGACCATTACCAGCCGGGAATGGAACTGCACGGCAAGTTCACCTTCTTCGCCGAAGGGGTGCGCGGCTCCCTCACCAAAACCCTGTTCGAAAAATTCAAGCTGCGGGAGGGCGTGGACCCCCAGAAATTCGGCATCGGCATCAAGGAGCTGTGGAAAATCGATCCGGCCAAGCATCGGCCAGGCTTGGTCATGCATACCCAAGGCTGGCCGTTGGACAACAACGCCGGGGGCGGCTCCTTCATGTATCACTTGGAGGACAACCAGGTGGCGGTGGGCTTCGTGATCCATTTGAATTACGAAAACCCCCACCTGTCTCCCTTCGAGGAATTCCAGCGCTTCAAGACCCATCCCGCCATTCGGCCGTTTTTCGAGGGCGGCACCCGTATCAGCTACGGCGCCCGGGCCATCAACGAAGGCGGCCTGCAGTCGATTCCCAAGCTGGTGTTCCCCGGCGGCGCCTTGATCGGCTGCTCCGCGGGTTTCGTCAACGTGCCGCGCATCAAGGGCAGCCACAACGCCATGAAAACCGGCATGCTGGCCGCCGAGGCGGCGTTCGATGCCCTGCAAGGCGGTTCCGAAGGCCGCGAGGAACTGGCCGCCTACCCGGCAGCCTTCCGTAACTCCTGGGCCTACACCGATCTCTATAAGGTCCGCAACGTCAAGCCGGGGCTCAAATGGGGCACCCTGCTGGGCAGCGCCCACGGCGGCTTGCACATGTGGCTCAACGACCTCAAGCTGGGCTGGCTGGTGCCCTGGACCCTTAGGCACACCAAGGCCGACCACGAATCCCTGAAACCCGCCGACCAATGCCCCAAGATCGAGTATCCGAAACCCGACGGCGTGATCACTTTCGACCGGCTGTCCTCGGTGTTCCTGTCCAACACCAACCACGAGGAAAATCAGCCCTGCCACCTGACCCTGAAGGACCCCTCGGTCCCCATCCGCATCAACCTGGCCCGCTACGACGCTCCAGAGCAGCGCTACTGCCCGGCCGGGGTGTACGAGATCGTGCGGGAAGCCGACGGCTCCAATCCGCGCTTGCAGATCAACGCCCAGAATTGCGTCCACTGCAAGACCTGCGACATCAAGGACCCCACCCAGAACATCAACTGGGTGGTGCCGGAAGGCGGCGGCGGGCCCAACTATCCCAATATGTAACTCAGTCGAGTCGACCTCCGACAGCGTGGTTTGGTTTCAGCCTACCGCGCTGTTTCCGGTGAGTTGTTGAGCCGCGCCCAGCATGGGCGCACAAAGAAAAAGGCAGGGAATTCCCTGCCTTTTTATCCCCAAAACAGCGGGGAGGGAAGAAATTACTTCTTCTCTTCTTTCTTCTCCTCTTTCTTCATTTCTTTCTTCTCTTTCTTCATTTCTTTCTTCTCTTTTTTCATTTCTTCTTTTTTCTCCCCAGCAGGCGCGGCGGCCATATGGGAAGCGGCGAAGGCGCCGGCGCTGGAGACGGCAAACACGGCGGCGATTAAAGTAGCGAGCAGTTTGGTCATTTTCAATCCTCAAAAAAGATTATCAATGGAGCATCCATCAGCCGGTATTTTGGCCGACCTGTCCTTAACGGATCATTTGTCCGCCGGTTGACCGTCCGGATTGCCCGATGCTAAAAACGCAAAATTTTGCGATGCCGCATTTGGGGAGGGCCCAGACTACCTGAAAAAACGCCCATGTCCGCCGGAACACCCTAGCCACCCTCTCGGGGTTTCCCTAGAATGCCCCATCGCTTCCCCTCTGTCTCCCCACCCATGACTCTCCGCTGTTTGTGGATTGCACCATTGCTGTGGCTGCTGTTGAGCGCCGGGGCTTGGGGAAAACCTTTCGTGCCGCCTTCCGACGGGACGATCCTGGAACAGCTCCCCAATCGGCCCACCGACCCCGCTGCCCGGGAAACCCGCCGGCTTCGCGATCTCTGGCAAAAGCATCCCGAAGACCTGACGGTGGCCGTCCAGCTTGCTCGGCATTACTACCAGCAAGCGCTGGGGGAGGGGGATCCGCGCCCCGTCGGCTACGCTCAAGCCACTCTGGCTCGCTGGTGGGGCCTGCCGGAGCCGCCCGGCGAAGTTCTGCTGCTGCGAGCCTTCCTGGGGCAATACCGGCATGATTTCGGCGGCGCCCTGGCCGATCTGGACAAGTTGCTGCGGCGGGAACCGGATCACCCGGAAGCCCAGTCCTTGCGGGCCGCCATCCACTTGGTGCAGGCCCGCTATGACGAGGCGGCGGCGGACTGTCGTGGACTTGGAGTCCGGGGCGCCCCCCTCATGGCCCAGGCTTGTTCCTTGACGGTGGCGGCGCTGACCGGCCAGGCTCGGCCCAGCTACAGGGCGCTGGCCGGGGCTTTGGCCACCCGACCCGAGGCTTCCAAGGAGCAAAAGCTGTGGATCCTCACCCGCCTCGGAGAAATCGCTCAACGCCTGGGCGAGGAGCGCCTGGCGGAAAACCATTACCGGCAGGCCTTGGCCTTGGGCATTAGGGACGTTTTTCTGCTGGCGGCCTATGCCGATCTGCTGCTGGATCAGGGCCGAGCCGCCGAAACCGCGTCGCTGCTCAAGGATGGGCGGCGGGCCGATGTCCTGTTGCTGCGCTTGGCCTTGGCGGAACAGGCCTTGAGCCGGCCCCAGGCGGCCGAATCCCGCGATGCCCTGGCGGCCCGCTTCCATGAGGCCCGGCTGCGGGGGGACGCGCTGCACCAGCAGGAAGAAGCCCGATTTACCTTGTATCTCCTGGGCCAACCCTTGGCGGCGCTGCGGCTCGCCGAAGCAAACTGGCGGGTGCAGCGGGAGCCCCGGGACGCCCGAATCTTGCTGGAAGCCGCCCTCGCTGCCCGGCAGCCCGCCGCCGCCCAACCGGTGCTGGATTGGCTGAGCCGGTGGGGCAACGAGGAGCCCCGCTTGCGCCAACTGGCCGAGCAGCTCGGAAAGCTGCCCCGATGATCCGCCTGCTGCTGGCCGGGGCCTGTCTGCTGGCCGGCTTCGCCGCCCACGCCCACAAGCCCAGCGACAGTTATCTTGCCTTCCGGGTGGCCGGTGGGGAGGTGACGGGCCAGTGGGACATCGCCCTGCGGGACCTGGATTTCGTCCTGGGCCTGGATACCAACGGCGACGGCGCCATCACCTGGGGCGAACTGCGCAGCCGTCACGATGCCGTGGCCGCCTATGCGCTATCCCGGCTTTCGGTCCATTCCGGCGCCGCCCTTTGCCCCCTGCGGGTCACCGATCACCTGGTGGACCACCACAGCGACGGCACCTACGCCGTTCTCAAACTGGCGGCCCGCTGCCCCGACGCTCCTCAAATTCTGAGCTTGGATTATCGCTTGCTGTTCGACGTGGATCCCCAGCACAAGGGCCTGCTGCGGCTGGAGCGAGGCGAGCGCACCTTGACGGGCATCTTTAGTCCGGAGCAGCCCCGGCAAAATTTCAATCTCGCCTCCGCCGGCCGGCTGGCCACCTTTCTGGATTACGGCGGCCACGGGGTCTGGCATATCTGGATCGGCTTCGATCATGTGTTGTTCCTGCTGGCCCTGCTGCTGCCGGCGGTGCTGATGCGCGGTCCCGGCGGCTGGGTGGGGGCGCAACGGTTCCGCCCGGCTTTCTGGGAAGTGCTCAAGGTGGTCACCGCCTTCACCGTCGCCCATTCCCTCACCTTGACCCTGGCCGCCTTGGAATGGGTGCAAATCCCCTCCCGGCTGGCAGAGTCCCTGATCGCCGCATCGGTGGTGCTGGCGGCACTGAACAACCTCTTTCCGGTCTTCCGGGAAGGGCGCTGGGTGGTGGCCTTCGGCTTCGGTCTGCTCCACGGCTTCGGATTCGCCAGCGTGCTGTCGGACCTGGGATTGCCCAAGGGGGCTTTGCTGCTGGCCCTGGTGGGTTTCAACCTGGGGGTGGAAATAGGCCAATTGGCCATCGTTGCGGCTTTCCTGCCCCTGGCCTACGGCTTGCGCAACTCCGGGCTCTACAAAATCGGGGTGTTCCGGCTCGGCTCCCTGGCCATCGCGCTGCTGGCCTTGATTTGGCTGGCCGAACGGGTGTTCAATTGGAAGATCATTTCTCCCTGACGAGAGGCTCTCTCCATGGAACGTCACCAAGCCCGTCTCGTCACCTCTTTTGCGGTATTGGGCATCACTACCCAGGCGGATGCCTTGACCGGCATTGAATTTCTGCCCAGGAGCACCCCGCCGCTGGCTCCCCGGAACTCCGTCGCGGAGGAGGCCTGCCGCCAATTGCACGCCTATTTGCAAGACCCTCATTTTGCGTTCCGGTTGCCGGTGCGCATCGAAGGCACCTCCCACCGAAAAAAAGTTTGGGCCGCTTTGTCCCGCATTCCCCCGGGACAACCGCTCACCTACGGAGAATTGGCCCGACGCCTGGGCAGTGCGCCCCGGGCGGTGGGACAGGCCTGCGCCGCCAATCCCCTGCCGGTGCTGATTCCCTGTCACCGAGTGGTGGGGGCCACTGGGCTGGGGGGCTTCATGGGCGCCGGGGACGGCGATCCCCTGGCCATCAAGGCTTGGCTGCTGCGCCATGAATCCCGATGAGCCGTTGCTGGACGCCTTCTCCGACGCCTTGTGGCTGGAGGACGGCCTGTCGGTCAACACCCTGCAAAGCTATCGCCGGGATCTGCGCCAGTTCAGCGATTGGCTGAAAGCCCGGCAGGTCCCATCCCTGACCGAAGCCAGGCAGCAAGACATCGAAGCCTATCTCGCCCACAAATTCCGGCAGCACAGCAAAGCCAGCTCGGCCAGTCGTCTGGTTTCCAGCCTGAAACGGTTTTTTGGCTATGCGCTGCGGCAAGGACTGGTGGCCGCCGACCCCACCCTGGCCATCGAGGCCCCCAAGCTGCCGCGAGGCCTGCCCAAGACTTTGTCGGAAAACGATGTGGGCAGCCTGTTGGCCGCGCCCGATTGCGCCACGCCACTGGGCTTGCGGGACAAAGCGCTGCTGGAGACGATTTATGCGGCGGGGCTGCGGGTCTCCGAGCTGGTGAGTTTGACGTTTCCCCGCCTAGCCTTGCAAGAAGGTTTTGTGCGGATTCTGGGCAAAGGCGGAAAAGAGCGACTGGTCCCCCTGGGGGAAGAAGCCTTGCACTGGACGGAGCGCTACTTGGCGGAAAGCCGGCCCGCGCTATTGCGGGGCAAGGTCCGGGACGCAGTGTTTGTCACGGCCCGCGGCGAAGCCCTCACCCGGCAAGGATTCTGGTATCTGGTCAAACGCTACGCCCGGAAGGCCGGGATACGAACCGACATTTCCCCCCACACCCTGCGGCACGCCTTCGCCACCCACCTGCTGAATCACGGCGCCGACCTGCGGGCGGTGCAGATGCTGCTGGGCCACGCCGACATTTCCACCACCCAGATCTATACCCACGTGGCTCGGGAGCGCCTCAAGGAGCTTCACGCCCGCCATCATCCGCGAGGCTAAGTTAAGTCTTCTCCCGGCTGCGCTCGATGGTCACTCCCAAGCGCTTGACGCCCCGCAGCGCTCCCAGCTTGGCGACACTGACCTTTACCCACGAGGCGCCGAATTCCGCCAAAACCAGTTGCGCCACTTCCTCCGCGAGTCTCTCCAGCAGCGGGTAATGGCGATCCTCCAAGGTTTCCCCGATGCGCTTGACCACCGCGCCATAATCGACGGTATCGGCGATTTTCCCGGTGCGGGCGGCCAATCCGGCAGGAATGCCGATCTCCAGGTCAAGCTGTACCGTCTGCTCCATCCCCTGTTCCCAAGGATAGATGCCCACCCGGGTCTCGACCCGGTAGTCGTTGATGAAAACAATGTCCATGGCGTGGCTCGTAGACATAAAGACTCGCGGCAACAAGCAGCGTCAAAAAGCCGTTGATTGTATGATAAAGCCCACGCTCCTGACAGCCTGACCTTGCCATCGTTACTCAGCAGTCGCCAATATAGGCGACAGAAGGTGCTTGGAAGAATGAGCGAATTAGGTCGGGCATTTGCCGCAGCAGAGATAACTGCTCAGCGATTTTCTCTCTCAATTTTTCGCCCTTGCGCAAAGGCCGCCGGGCGACTCCGGTGCGTTTGACGTGACTCCACGCCAACTCGTCGGGGTTCAGTTCGGGTGCGTAGCCGGGCAGGAAGCGCAAGGTCAGACGACCCTGCGTCGATGCAACGTAGTTGCCCACGATCGCCTTCTTGTGGGCGGGCAGGCCGTCGAGGACCAGATGGACCAGGGGTGTCCTGATTTCTGTGTGTGAGGCGGTGGCCAGACTTTTCCACGGCGGCGTTCGTCGCCTGCGACGAACGACCGACGCGGTGGGAAAATCGGTGCTCAAGCATTTTACGCCTGTGGCCGCGTGAAGCGGTCTTGGTAGAGGATCGCGAATGGGTTCATGGCCGCTTTCCAGTCGCGTGCCGCGTGGCTCCATTGGGCGGCGGTGTTCCGAAGCGCCAGCCAGATCAATTTGCTCGCGGCCTCGTTGGAAGGGAAATGGCCGCGTGTCTACGCCCCAGGCGGAAAAGCCGGACTCGCTGCTTGGCATCGAGCCGATTGCCGCGGGCGACGAGACATGGTGTGTCGCCTTACTTGCCGACTACTGAGTAACTACCCAAGCCCCGGCGCGAAATTGTGAGGAAGCGGCACGCTTGGGAAGTGTTGGCTGGCTACGATTTGGCTACGGTGGGCAAGAAAAAGAGCCTAGCCTCAAGCTAAGCCCTTGGTATATCTGGTAGGCCGTCGGGGATTCGAACCCCGGACCAACGGATTAAAAGTCCGCTGCTCTACCAACTGAGCTAACGACCCGGAAAAGGGCGTGATTCTACCTGGAGAGCGGGTTCGGTTCAATGCCGGGGACCGCGGCGAGCGCTCTTCACGGCGGCGGATCGCCCATCAGGGGGCGCATGGCGGCAAGTAGGCTGGAGAAAATTTTTCCGTTTTCTCCTTCCATCTCGGCCAGCCGTTGCTTCGTGCGCCAGCGTTGCATGGGCATGGCGAAGCAAGCCGGGCAATTTTCCGGGATCACCGGCAACCGAGCGTTTTGGGCGAAGGCCGCGGTCTGCCGCTCCCGGACGTAGACGAAGGGGCGGATGACGCGCAGGTCCCCGGCATCGTTGACGTAGTGGGCCTTCATGGTCCGCAGCGACCCGCCGAACAGGGCGCTCAACATGAACGTCTCCGCCAGGTCGTCCAGATGCTGGGCCAGCGCCAGCACGTTATAGCCTTCCCGCCGCGCCGCGCCGTACAGCAAGCCGCGGCGCATCCGGGAGCAGAAGGCGCAGAAGGAATCGTTGCCCATTTTGCTTTGGGCAACGCGGAATACCGGCGAGGATTCGTAGAAATAGGGAATCCCCAATCCGGGAACGTAATCCTTGAGGAGCGAAGGGTCGTATTCGGGCGAGCCGGGGTCCACGGTGGCGGCGGCCAGATCGAACTTGACCGGCGACTTTTCCCGCAAATACAGCAGCAGGTGCAGCAGTGACAAGCTGTCCTTGCCGCCGGACAAGCCGACCAGCACCCGGTCGCCAGGGCGGATCATGCGGTAATCGCCGATGGCCTTGCCCGCCAGCCGCAACAACGGCCTGGAAGGCCGCATCCTTCCCTCCGCCGTCTCGACGGCCGATTCCGCCGCGCTGACCGCGGCGCTATAGATTGACGCTTCTTCCCCCATCGACCGCGATGATATGTCCTGTGGTGTACGCGGCATCCAGCGCCAGGTACTCCACCGCCCGCGCCACGTCGCCGGGATCGCCCGTGCGCCGCAGCAGGGTCTGGTTGATGATGCGCTGACGGGATAATTCGTCCCGCCATTCTCCGTCCTCCGGCCAGGCCACCGGGCCGGGGGCGACGCCGTTGACCCGCACCTCGGGACCCAATTCCCGGGCCAGGGAGCGGGTCAACGCCGCCAGCCCGCCCTTGGCTACGCTGTAGACCACGTAGTTCTTCAAAGGGCGTTCGGCGTGGATGTCCACCAGGTTGACGATGCAACCCTGGGTCTTGCGCAGATGGGGCGCCGCCGCCTGGGACAAGAACAAGGGAGCCTTGAGGTTGGTGCCCATGAGATCCTCCCAGGCCGCTTCGTCGATCTTGCCCAGGGGCGTGGGAAAAAAGCTGGAAGCGTTATTGATCAGCATGTCGAGCCGTCCGAAACGCTGCACCGTTTCCGCCACCAAGGCCGCCAGCCCCGGCACGTTCAATAGCTCCCCCTTGACCAGCGCCACCGAGTCCTTGCGGGCCGCGTTGAGCTCCCGTTGCAGGTCCCGGGCGGCCTGGACGGAGGTGCGATAGTGCACCACCAGGTCGACGCTCCGGGCGTGGAGCCGGCGGCAAATCGCGGCGCCGACCCGCTTGGCCCCACCAGTGATCAGAGCAACCTTGGCTTGCACGGAATTCATCCTTTGATGTTGAATCCCAATTTTACCCAAGTTTCCCCCTGCCACGGGCCCTTGCCGTCCGTTCTTTCATGCTAAATTGGGCAGTGGGTAATGGGTATGGTAGCGTTGCTCCCTCATCCCCAGCCCTTCCCCCGGAGGGGAGGGGGGCTACTGAGGAGATACCCGATGATGCGTCTTTTCGGCAGCAAGACATCCATGATCGCCCCAGAAGCGGCTCTCCCCGGCAGAAAGCAGGCCCTGCCGGTGGCGGAGCGGCATGTCGTCCTGGGGGCGCCGCTGCAACCGCCGTTTCCCGGCGGCATGGAACGGGCGCTATTCGGGCTCGGCTGCTTCTGGGGAGCGGAACGCAAATTCTGGCAACTGGCCGGGGTTCACACCACGGCGGTAGGCTACGCCGGAGGCTATACGCCCAACCCCCATTACGAGGAAGTCTGCACCGGGCGCACCGGGCACGCCGAAGTGGTGCTGGTGGTATTCGATCCCCAGGCCGTCGCTTATTCGGAGCTGCTCAAGACCTTCTGGGAAGCCCACGACCCCACCCAGGGCATGGGCCAAGGCAACGACATCGGCACCCAATACCGTTCGGCGATTTATACTTACGGCGAGGCCCAGCGGCGGGCCGCCGACGCTTCCCGCGACGCCTATCAAAAAATCTTGGCGCAGCATGGCTTCGGTCCCATCACCACCGAAATCGCCCCGGCCGGCGAATTCTATTACGCCGAGGATGACCACCAACAGTACCTGGCCAAGAATCCCGGCGGCTACTGCGGCCTGGGCGGTACCGGAGTGAGCTGCCCGGCGGAGCTGACCGCCTAAATCCACCGAGCGCGCGAGGGGTGACGTGCCGTTTGGCTACTACCGCCGCCTGAGCGCCGCCCAGCAGCGGGTCTATCGCCAGAGCGACGAGATTCAGCGCTTGCCGCTACCGGATCCGCTACCGCTCCGCCTCTTGGCGGAACGGCTGGCCGAGGCCCTCCTCGGCGAAGAGCGCAAAGCCGTGCAGCGCACCGCCCAAGCCCTGCTGAACGGTTTGGTGGACCAACTCAAAGTTCCGCCGCTGAAAGTGACCGTCCATGCGGCACGGCCGCGGGATCACCAAGGAGAGCTGCACGGGCTCTACACTCCCGGCGAAAACGCAGCCCCCGGCCATGTGGCTGTTTGGATGCGCACCGCCCAGCGCAAGGAGGTAGTGGCCTTCCGCACTTTTTTGCGGACCCTGCTCCACGAGCTGTGCCACCATTTGGACTATGAATTGCTGAAGCTGCCTTACACCTTCCACACGGAAGGTTTCTACAAGCGGGAATCGGATCTGTTCCACCAGCTCTGGGACAAGCCGGCGCGGAAGAAAGGGGCGGCTAGTGCAGTACCCGGGGAACGCTCAAGGTAAATTCGGGAATGGGCGCATCGAACGAGACGCCGTTTTCCGCCACCATCTGGTAGCTGCCCCGCATGGTGCCCACCGGCGTGGCCAGCACCGTGCCGCTGGTGTACTCGAAGCTTTCCTGGGGCTTCAGGAAGGGCTGCTCTCCCACCACTCCCAGACCCCGGACTTCCTGGGTCTGGTTGTTGGCGTCGGTGATGACCCAATGGCGGCTGATGAGCTGGGCGCCGACGGTGCCGGTGTTGGTAATGGTGATGGTGTAGGCGAAGACATAACGACCCTCCTCCGGCTCCGACTGGTCGGGGAGATAGGCGCCACGGGGCTCTACGGTGATCTGGTAATTTTCTTCGCCGGAGGTCTTCATGGCCGAATTGCACACTATTTCCCGCAAACTGGCAAGCAGGGCGGCACTTCCTGGCAGCCGTGAGGCCGGCAAAATAGGTTAGAATCCGCCCATTTACGGCGCCCATCCCATGTATCGCATCGCTCCGAGCATTCTCTCCGCCGACTTCGCCCGCCTGGGGGAGGAAGTGCGCGCCGTGGTGGCGGCCGGCGCCGACCTGATTCATTTCGACGTCATGGACAACCACTACGTCCCCAACCTGACGGTGGGGCCCCTGGTCTGCGAAGCGCTGCGGCCGGTGACGGATGTGCCCATCGACGTGCATCTCATGGTGAAGCCGGTGGATCGGATCATTCCGGATTTCGCCAAGGCCGGCGCCAACATGATTTCCTTCCACCCGGAAGCTTCCGAGCACGTGGACCGCACCATCCAAGTCATCAAGGACCACGGCTGCAAGGCCGGACTGGCGTTCAACCCGGCCACTCCTCTCACCTATCTGGATCACGTGCTGGATAAGCTGGATTTCATCCTCATCATGTCGGTGAATCCCGGCTACGGCGGCCAGAGCTTCATCCCCGAAGCCCTCAACAAACTGCGGGCCGTGCGGCGGCGCATCGCCGGCAGCGGTCGGGATATCTGGCTGGAAGTGGACGGCGGCGTGAAAACGGACAACATCGCCGACATCGCCCAGGCCGGAGCCGACACGTTTATAGCCGGCTCGGCCATCTTCTCCAGCCCCGATTACGCCGCCACCCTGCGGGAAATGCGCGGCCGGCTGGCCCAGGTGCGGCCATGAAGCCGGTGGCGCGGATACTGGCCGCCGAAGCGGTGGCCCTGGATTTGGACGGCACCCTGCTGGACACCGCCGCCGACTTGGCGGCCGCCGCCAACTTCATGCTGGCCCGATTGAGCTTGGCCACCTTGCCGGAGGCCGCCATCACCGGCTTCATCGGCGACGGCATGGCCAGCCTGGTGGCCCGCACCCTCCAGGCGGCCCTCGGCGCCGACCCGGACCCGGCGCTGCAAGCCCGTGGCAGCCGGTTGTTCGAGGAGTGCTACGCCGCCCATCTGGACATCCATACCCGCCCCTATCCGGGAGTCGTCGAAGCGCTCGCGACACTGGCCGATAAAGGCTTGCCGCTGGGCTGCGTCACCAACAAATCCCGGCGTTTTACCGTCCCCCTGCTGGAGCGCGCCGGGGTGGCCCGGTTCCTCACGGCGACGGTTTGCGGCGGTGACGTGCCCCGCAAGAAACCCGCTCCCGACCTCTTGCTGCATGCCGCCCGGCTGTTGGGGGTGGCGCCCTCGGCCCTGGTGATGGTGGGCGATTCGGCCAACGACATCCTGGCGGCGCGGGCTGCCGGCTGCCCCGTGGTGCTGGTGTCCTACGGTTATCGCGGAGGCGCGGCCGCCGAGACCCTGGGCGCGGATCAAGTGGTGGATGATTTGGCGGCCTGGAGCCACACCCTGCGGCGTGCCGACGGCCAATGCCCGCCCCTCGCCCTGAACGGAACCCGGCCATGACGGAACAGGAATTCAACCGGCGAGCCCAGGAAGGTTACAACCGCATTCCCCTGGCGCTGGAGACCTTCGCCGACCTGGACACCCCCTTGTCCATCTACCTCAAGCTCGCCAACGCTCCCAACAGCTATCTGCTGGAATCGGTGATCGGCGGCGAGCGCTTCGGCCGCTACTCCTTCATCGGCCTGCCCGCCGCCATCTGGATGCGCACCCGCGGCTTCTCCACCGAAGTGGTCCGCAACGGCGAAATCCTGGAACGCAACGAAGGCAATCCCCTGGATTTCCTGGCCGCCTATCAAGCCCGCTTCAAGGTGTTCATCCCGGCGGGCTTCCCGCGCTTTTGCGGCGGCTTCGCCGGCTATTTCGGCTACGACACGGTCCGCTACATCGAACACAAGCTGGCCCGCTTCGACAAGCCCGACGACATCGGCATGCCGGACATCCTGCTGCTGCAAACCGAGGAACTGGCGGTGGTGGACAGCCTGGCCGGCAAGATCTACCTGATCGTCTATGTCGACCCCGGAGTGCCCGGAGCCTTTGCCCACGGCCAAGCGCGGCTGCGGGAGCTGGTCCGGCGGCTGCGCGGCCCGGTGACGATACCGGAAAGCCGGCCCATCGCCCCCACCCAGGAACTCCGCGAATTCCGCAAGCCAGATTATCTGGCGGCGGTGCGTCGCTCCAAGGAATACATCAGCGCCGGCGACATGATGCAGGTGCAGATCGGCCAGCGCATCAAGCAGCCCTTCACCGATTCGCCGCTGACCCTATACCGGGCGCTGCGCTCCCTCAACCCGTCGCCCTACATGTATTTCTATGACTTCGGCGAATTCCAGGTGGTGGGGGCTTCGCCCGAAATCCTGGTGCGCCAGGAAGCCACCCCCGCCGGCACCGCGGTGACTATTCGCCCGCTGGCCGGCACCCGCCCCCGCGGCGCCACTCCGGAACAGGATCGCAAGAACGCCGAGGAACTGCTGGCCGATCCCAAGGAAATCGCCGAGCACGTCATGCTGATCGACCTGGCCCGCAACGACATCGGCCGCATCGCCCAAACCGGCAGCGTCAAGGTCACCGAGCAGTTGGCGATCGAGCGCTACTCCCACGTCATGCACATCGTCTCCAACGTGGAAGGGCTGCTGCGACCGGGCCTGAGCAGCCTGGACGTGCTGCGCGCCACCTTCCCCGCCGGCACCCTGACCGGCGCCCCCAAGGTGCGGGCCATGGAAATCATCGACGAACTGGAGCCGATCAAGCGCGGCCTGTACGGCGGCGCCTGCGGCTATCTCAGCTTCCAGGGCGACATGGACCTGGCCATCGCCATTCGCACCGGCATCGTCAAGGACGGCATGCTCTACGTGCAAGCGGCCGCCGGCATCGTCGCCGATTCGATACCCGAAAACGAATGGCAGGAGACCGAAAACAAGGCCCGGGCCTTGCTGCGAGCCGCCGAACTGGTTCAGGCCGGGCTGGACGAGCGAGGGGAATAGCCATGCTGCTGATGATCGACAACTACGATTCTTTCACCTACAACCTGGTGCAATATTTGGGAGAGCTGGGCCAGGAAGTGGAAGTGCATCGCAACGACGAGATCACCCTGGATGAAATCGGGCGACTGGCCCCCCAGCGTATCGTCATTTCCCCCGGGCCCTGCACGCCCAACGAGGCCGGGGTATCGGTGCCGCTGATCTCGCGCTTCGCGGGGACGGTTCCCATTCTGGGGGTGTGCCTGGGGCATCAGAGCATCGGCCAAGCCTACGGTGGGCGCATCGTCCGGGCCCGGCAGCTCATGCACGGCAAGACCTCCCCGGTGCATCATACCGGGGTCGGGGTGTTCCGCGGCCTGCCCAGCCCGTTTACCGCCACCCGCTACCATTCCCTGGTGATCGAGCGGGAGACCCTGCCGGAATGCCTGGAAATCACCGCCTGGACCGAGGACGGCGAGATCATGGGCGTGCGCCACAAGACCTTGGCGGTGGAGGGGGTGCAGTTTCATCCCGAATCCATCCTGACCGAGCATGGCCACGCCATGCTGGCGAATTTTCTCGAAATGGAGGCTGCATGACTCCTCAGGAAGCCATTGGCCGGCTCATCGAGCTGCGGGAGATCTTCCACGACGAAATGCTTTCGGTGATGCGGCAGATCATGGGCGGCGAGATGACCCAAGCCCAGATCGCCGCCATCCTCATGGGGCTGCGGGTGAAGAAGGAAACCATCGGCGAGATCGCCGCCGCCGCCCAGGTGATGCGGGAGTTTTCCGCCAAGGTGGAGCTGGAAGACCCTCGCCATTTGGTGGATACCTGCGGCACCGGCGGCGATGCCGCCCATACCTTTAATATCTCCACCACGGCGGCTTTCGTGTCCGCCGCCGCCGG
Source organism: Betaproteobacteria bacterium (assembly GCA_023259135.1). Taxonomy (GTDB): domain Bacteria; phylum Pseudomonadota; class Gammaproteobacteria; order Burkholderiales; family JAHFQX01; genus JAHFQX01. Next base: position 25,730 of record JAHFQX010000002.1, read on the forward strand.
CGCCCGGGTGGCCAAGCACGGCGGCCGTTCGGTATCCAGCAGTTGCGGCAGCGCCGACGTGCTGGAGGCCCTGGGAGCCAACCTGAGCCTGTACCCCGCCGACATCGCCCGCTGCATCGGCGAAGTCGGGCTGGGCTTCATGTTCGCCCCGGCCCACCACAGCGCCATGAAATACGCCGCCCCGGTGCGCCGGGAAATGGGGGTGCGAACCCTGTTCAATATCCTGGGTCCACTGACCAATCCGGCCGGCGCCCAGAACCAACTACTCGGCGTGTTCCACCCGGATTTGGTGGGCATCCAGGCGCGGGTGCTGCAACGCCTCGGCAGCCGCCACGTGCTGGTGGTCCACGGCACGGATGGGCTGGACGAAATCACCGTCACCGGCGAAACCCGAGTGGCGGAATTGAAAAATGACGAGGTCACCGAATACACGCTGCACCCCGGCCAGTTCGGCATCCCGGTGGCCGACGCGGCCGAACTGCGAGTGACGGACATTGCCGCCGCCAAGGCGCGGCTGCTGGAAGTGCTGGACAACGTTCCGGGACCGGCCCGGGACGTGGTGCTGCTCAATGCCGGCGCGGCCATCTATGTGGCCGGTGTCACCGGCAGCCTGGAGCAGGGCGTGCGCAAGGCTGAATCCGTCCTGGCCGGCGGCGCGGCGCGGGCAAAGCTGGAGCAGTTCATCGCCTTCACGCGCCGCGTCGCTCCGCCCGCGTCATGAACGCTCCTGCCGCCATGGCCGATGTGCTGGCCCGGATTCTGGCGACCAAGCGGGAAGAAGTGGCGGCGGCCCGCCAGGCCGCGCCGCTGCCCGAAATAAGCGCCCGCGCCAGAACCGCCCCCCCCCCTCGCGATTTTCTCGGGGCGCTGCGGAATAAAATCGCCGCGGGCCAGGCCGCGGTCATCGCCGAGATCAAGCGGGCCAGCCCCAGCAAGGGCCTGTTGCGGGAGCCTTTCGACCCGGCCGCCCTCGCTGCCGGCTACGCCCGCCACGGAGCCGCTTGCCTGTCGGTGCTCACCGACCGGCAATATTTTCAAGGCAGCGGGGAACACCTCGCGGCGGCCCGCTCCGTTTGCGCCTTGCCGGCGCTGCGCAAGGATTTCATCGTGGACCCGTATCAAGTCTATGAGGCCCGGGCCTGGGGGGCCGATTGCGTGCTACTCATCGTGGCCGCGCTGTCTCCCGCTCTGATGGCCGAGCTTCACGATCTGGCCAGCGGCTTGGGCATGGCGGTGCTGGTGGAGGTTCACGATGCCGCTGAATTGGAAGCGGCCTGCATCCTGTCCACTCCTTTGCTAGGCATCAACAACCGGGATTTGCGGACCTTCGAAACCCGGCTGGAAGTCACCTTGGATTTGCTGCCGAAAATCCCCCGGAACCGGCTGGTGGTCACCGAAAGCGGCATCGCCAGCCGGGAAGACGTGGCCCGCCTGCGCCGGGCCGGGGTCAATGCCTTCCTGGTGGGGGAAGCCTTCATGCGGGCCGCCGATCCCGGGGCGGAATTGGAGCGGCTGTTCTCGCCCGCCGGCGCTTAGTAATCTGCCGCCAGCCATAGCCGGAAGGATCCCGGCTCGGCCGGGTGGAAATGAACGTCCGGGGGGCCGCCCGGAAGCTCCGGAGCCGGCGGCCGCTCCTCTTAGCCGGGACTCGCAGTAATAGGCGATCTGGCTGTCTTGCCGGTTCAGCAGATTAAAACCCTCCAGCGCCAGCCGCACCCCTTGCTCCACTGATAGCCCACCCGCCCAGACAGCAACAGCGTGGGCGCCGAGCGCACGGTGTTGTCTTCGACCAGCGGGCGCGCGCTCCAAACACCCCCCACTCAGCCAGAGATATAATTCTGGAAGCAGCAGCTAAACGGTGTTTAAGCAAGCTGTTGAAAACCTCCGAAACGCGTTTTGCGCCAGGACGAGCGACAAGGGACTCATTCCGCCCATGCTGAGTAGCGGCGGCCTTGCCGCCGTATCGAAGCCTGTCCTGAGTGTAATCGAAGGGCTCGGCACGAATGGTGGGGTCGCGTCGCGCAATTCAGTAATCCCCAATAGAGGAATTGGATTTCCCCGTGCGTTCTGCTTGTGAATATTTTCCAGAGAGCCCTTCATGATTTCCGATCCCGAGACTTTTTCCTTGCTTCACGACAGCATCGCCCGCTTCGTCCGGGAGCGGCTGATCCCCGCCGAAAACCGGGTCGCCGAGGAAGATGCCGTGCCCGCCGAGCTGGTCGGGGAGATGCGGGCCCTGGGGCTGTTCGGGTTGTCCGTCCCGCGGCAATACGGCGGCCTGGAGTTGACGCTGGAAGAGACCTTGTTGCTGGTGGCCACGCTATGCCAGGCGTCCCCGGCATTCCGCTCGCTCATCGCCACCAATGTCGGGGTAGGCTCCCAGACCCTCCTCATGGGCGGCACCGAGGTCCAGAAGCAACGCTATCTGCCGTCTATCGCCTCGGGGGAGATGATCGTGTCCTTTTGCCTCACCGAGCCGGAGGCCGGTTCCGACGCCGCCTCGCTACGCACCCGCGCCGTCCGGGACGGGGATGCCTATGTCTTGAACGGCGCCAAGCGCTTCATCACCAACGCGCCGCAGGCCGGACTGTTCACGGTCATGGCCCGCACCGATCCGGCGCGCAAAGGCGCCGACGGCATTTCGGCGTTTTTGGTGGAGGCGGGAACGCCGGGCCTGTCGCTGGGCGCCCCCATGAAAAAGATGGGGCAACAGGGAGCCCATATTTGCGATGTGATGTTCGACGACTGCAGGGTTCCCAAGGAAAATTTGCTGGGAGAGCGGGAGGGAGCGGGCTTCAAGACCGCCATGCAGGTCCTGGACAAGGGCCGCTTGCATGTCGCCGCCGTGTCCATCGGCATCGCCGAGCGGGCCTTGCAAGAGGGGCTGCGCTACGCCGCCCAACGCAAACAGTTCGGCCGCCCCATCGGGGAATTTCAGTTGGTGCAGGCCATGCTGGCGGACAGCCGGGCCGATATTTATGCGGCCCGCTGCATGACCCTGGACGCCGCAAGACGGCGCGACCTCGGCGAGGAAATCACCTTGGAGGCCTCCTGCTGCAAGCTATTCGCTTCGGAAATGTGCGGCCGGGTGGTGGACCGGGTGGTGCAGATCCACGGCGGCGCGGGCTACGTGGCCGGTCACGCGGCGGAGCGCTTGTACCGCGACGCCCGCATTCTGCGCATCTACGAGGGCACCTCGGAGGTGCAGCGCCTGATCATCGCCCGGGAACTGGCGCGGCGCCATCCCGGCTGAAGAAGTCTTTCTTAGCCCTTGCGACGGTCAAAGCCGCGGCCGTAGGCCATGGCGGCGATGGTGTTGCGCAAAATCTCCAGGGTTCCGGCGGCATAGGCGAAATTCCGCGCGTCCCGGGACATCCGTTCCAAGGGGGCCAGCCGCGTGTAGCCGTAATGGCCGCAGATTTGCATGGCCTCGTTGGTGACCCGCTGCACCATCTCGTTGGCGAACAGCTTGGCCATGGCGGTTTCGAAGGGATCCGGGCAGCCGCTTGCATTGACGTTGCAGGCGGCCCGGTAGGCCATGAGCCGGGCGGCCTGGAGCTGGGTCGCCATGTCGGCGATCTTCCACTGGATTCCCTGGAATTCCATGATGGGGCGGCCGAATTGCTGGCGCTGTTCTGAATGGGCCTTGGCGAAATCCAGGGCGCCCTGGGCGATGCCCACCGACATGGCGGCGCTGCCGACGCGCTCGGTGCCGAAGCAGCTCATCAGCTTCTTGAAGCCTTCGCTATTCTCCGGGTCGCCCAAAACGAAGATATTTTCCTTGGGGACGCGGCAGTTGTCGAAAAACAATTCCGCTTCCCCGATTCCCCGCGTCCCCATCTTGGGAGCCGGCTTGCCGGATTCAAAACCCGGAGTGCCCCGTTCGACGATGACCGCGCCGATCCCCTTGGCCCCCTGGGAGCGGCCGAAGCGGACGAAGACCAGCACGTGGGAGATCACATGCCCGGCGGTGGTGAAGCATTTGGAACCGTTGAGCACCACCTGATCCCCCTCCAGGGTCGCGATGGTTTTGAGATCGGTCACCGCGGAACCGGCGTGGGGCTCGCTGATGCTGATGCCGAAAAAAATCTCCCCCCGGGCCAGCTTGGGAAGAAACCGCCGCTTTTGCTGTTCCGTGCCGATGGCGGCGATGTGGCCGGCGGGGCCGTGGAGATAGAGCTGGCAGACGAGGGCGGTATTGAGATCCACCCGGGCCAATTCCTCGACGCAAATCGCCCCTTGGATGAGCGGCGCGCCGAGACCGCCGTATTGTTCCGGGATCAGCAGGCCGAAATAGCCCAGTTCGGCCAGCTTGTCCTTGTTCTCGGCGGGGAACTCCTCCCGTTCGTCCCAGTACGCTGCCTTGTCCTTGAACGCCCGCTCCGCGGTGCGCCGCACTTCCTGGCGAAAAGCCTCGAGTTCGGGAGTAACTTCGAACGGGCCCATGAAAAATCTCCTCCTGGAAAGATGTCGTCGTCGGAATGAATTTCGGGCGGCCCGCACCGGGAGCTCATTCAGTAAATCGCCACCACTCCGCGGATGCCCATGGCGTCGGCGATGCCCTGGGCGGCGCCGCGGGCCGCGTCGGGGGTGGGATAGGGCCCGGCCTGCACCCGGTACAAGCCGTCTCGGGAATGAATGCGCAGCCCTTCGGCGAAGCCGCTGAGCTGGGCTCGCAATTTCTCCAGGAAATTTTCCGCGTTGCCCTTGGCTCCGAAGGCGCCGAGTTGCAAGAATACCCCGCCGGCCTCGGCGCTGGCGAGCAGGGCGGCTTCCGGCGGCCGGGGCGGCGGGGCCGGTTGCTGGGCGGCGGCGGTCAAGACGGCGGGTTCGGAGGGGAAACCGGGGATGAGGCTCTCTACTTCCACCCAGGCGCTGCCGCCGCCCAGCACGCCCAGCTTGTAGGCGGCGGTGTAGGAAAGATCGATGAGCCGGTCGGAGCGGAACGGTCCCCGGTCGTTGATGCGCACCACCGCCGATTTGCCGTTCTTGACGTTGGTGACCCGGGCATAGCTGGGGATGGGCAAGGTGGTGTGGGCGGCGGTCATGGCGTACATGTCGTACACCTCTCCCGAGGAAGTTTTCTGCCCATGGTAGCGGCGGCCATACCAGGAGGCGATGCCCTTGGCCCGGTAGGGGACCAGTTGGGTGCTCGGAACGTAGCGTTGGCCGAAGACTTCGTAGGGCCGGTTAGCGGCGGCCCGCAGGGGGTCGCGACGGGGCTGGGCGTCGGGAATCGCGTCCAGGTTGGCGGGCGGATTGTCTCCGGGGCCGTCGTCCAGGTAGTAGCCGCCGCCCCGCTGGGCGGGAGCCCGGGCAGCGGGCGGAGCGGCGGATTCGGGGCCGCGGGCCACCGGCCCGTCGGTCTTGGGGACGGTGCCGCAGCCGCCGGCCAGCAGCAAAATCGCTAGGCTCAGGCCCCAGCCCGCCCCCCTGGCAAGGGGGTGATGGAGGCGAGTCGCCGCTGCGCCGTTCATTTAGGTTCTCACCAAGCGCTTGTGGGTCTCGACGTTCATCAAAATACCAAACACCAAACAGATTGTCACCAAGGAGGTTCCGCCATAGCTGAGCAATGGCAGCGGAACCCCGACCACCGGCAGAATCCCGCTCACCATCCCCAGGTTGACGAAGGCATAGGTGAAGAAAGTCAGCGTCAGGGAGCCGGCCAGCAGTCGCGTGAACAGCGTCGGCGCTCGCAAGGCGATGGCCAGGCCGCGGCCGATCACCAACAGGAACAGCGCCAGCAGCAGCAGACTGCCCAGCAGGCCGAATTCTTCCGCAAAGACCGCGAAGATGAAATCGGTGGAACGCTCCGGCAAGAAATCCAAATGGGTCTGGGTGCCGCGCAGCCAACCCTTGCCGAACCACCCTCCCGAACCCACGGCGATGGTGGATTGAATGATGTGATATCCGGCTCCGAGAGGATCTTGGGTGGGGTCCAGCAAGGTGAGGATGCGTTGCCGCTGGTAGTCGTGCAGCGCCGACCACAGCAAGGGCGCCGCCGCCGCCATGGCCCCCGCCAAGCCCGCCAGGATGCGCCAGCCGATCCCGGCCAGAAACAGCGTGTAGAACCCGGCGGCACTGACCAGCAGCGCCGTGCCCAGGTCCGGTTGGCGGACGATGAGGCCCACCGGGACCAGCAGCAACAGCGCCGCCACGGCAAAATTTTTCAGGCGCAGCGCGGCTTCGTGGCGATCCAGATACCAGGCTAGCATCAGCGGCACGGCGATTTTCATCAACTCCGAGGGTTGAATGCGGGTCACGCCGATATGCAGCCAGCGACGGGCGCCGTTGGACACCTCGCCGAACAAGGCGACGGCCAGCAACAGCGCAAGCCCAATGGCGTAGGCCGGCAGGGCGATGCGTTTCAAATGCTGCTGGGGCAGATTGGCCATGGCCCACATCGCGGCCAGCGCCACCAGAATGTTGGCGGCTTGGCCTCTCACTCGGAACAGGTCGCCCCCGGAGGCGCTGTAGAGCACGAACAGCCCCAGCAGCAGCAGCATTCCGCCGTATCCCAACAGCGGGCCGTCCACGTGGCCGACCAGGAATCGCCGTAGTTGCCGCAGCCAGATTCTTCGGTTTTCGATCATCGAACTTGCCCGGAGGGCTCCCTCAGTCCCCGCTATTTTCGTCCTCGGCGGCCTCCGGAGCGCTCGCCCCCGCCCGCTTGCCCAGCAAATAATAATCCAATACCCGGCGGGCCACAGGGGCAGCCGCCGAGCCGCCGTGGCCGCCGTTTTCCACCAATACCGCCAGCGCGATCGTCGGGCGATCCGCCGGGGCATAGGCGGTGAACCAGGCATGGTCCCGGTACCGCTCGCGGACGCGGCTTTCGACGTACTTTTCCCCCTTCATGCCGATGACCTGGGCTGTCCCGGTCTTTCCGGCAAAGGCGTAAGGCGCGCCGGCCGCGGCCTGGGCGGCGGTGCCGCCGGGCCGGGTGACGTCGGCCAAGGCCGCTTTGACCCGCGCCAGATGATCCGGATTCCATTCGGACTCCACGCGCTCGCTGGGCACCGGCCTGAGCCGCCCTCCCTGGCTGTCTTGGATCGTCCGCACCAAGCGGGGCCGAAAGCCGGCGCCGTCGCCGGCCAACAGGGCCGTGGCCTGGGCCAACTGCAACGGCGTGACCAGGTTGTAGCCCTGGCCGATGCCCACCGAAATGGTATCGCCCGCGTACCATTTTTGCTTGAAGCGGCGCTGCTTCCATTCCTGGGAGGGCAGCACTCCGACGGCTTCGCCTTCCAGGTCGATGCCGCTTTTGGCGCCGAACCCAAAGCGGCCGATAAAACGGTGGATGGCGTCGATTCCCAGGTCGTTGGCCAGGGTGTAGTAATAGGTGTCGCAGGACACCACCAAGGAACGATGCAGGTCCACCGCGCCGTGGCCGCCTTCCTTCCAATCGCGGTAGCGATGGCCTCCGGCTCCCAGGACATAAAAGCCGGGATCGTGGATGGCGGCTTCGGGAGTGCGCTTGCCCGAGGCCAGCCCGGCCAGCGCCATGAAGGGCTTGAAGGTGGAGCCGGGTGGGTATTGGCCTTGCAGAGCCCGATTGGTGAGGGGGTGGTCGGGAGAATTGTTGAGAGCGTCCCAGGATTGCGGATCGATGCCGTCGACGAACAGGTTAGGGTCGAAGCCGGGCTTGCTGACGAAAGCCAATACGCCGCCGGTGACCGGATCGATGGCCACCAAGGCCCCCCGACGTTCGCCGAAGGCCTGTTCAACCACTTGCTGCAGGCGGATGTCCAAGGACAACAGCAGATTGTTGCCCGACACCGGCGAGGTGCGGTTGAGAATCCGGACCGCCCGGCCCCCGGCGTCGATTTCCACCTCTTGAAAGCCGGTGGTGCCGTGGAGTTCTTTTTCGTAGCGTTGCTCCAGGCCGGTTTTCCCTATGTGATCGGTGCCCCGGTAATTGGCCTTGTCTCCCCGGGCCTCCAAATCCTCCAGATCCTTGTCGTTGATCCGGCCGATGTAGCCCACCACATGGGCGGTGGCGGCTCCCAAGGGGTAGTGGCGAAACAGCCGGGCGTTGATCGAAGCCCCGGGAAAGCGGTAACGATGGGCGGCAAAGCGGGCCAGCTCGACATCGTTGAGCCGGGTGCGGATGGGCAGGCTCTCGAAATTCTTGCTCTCGTCCAGAAGCTTCTTGAAGCGCTTGCGGTCCTTGGGGCTGATGTCCACCACCTCGGCCAGCCCGTTGATGAGTTCCTCCAAGTTCCCCGCCTTGCCGGGTGTGATCTCCAGGGTGTAGGCCGAATAATTGTGGGCCAGGGTCTGCCCGTTGCGATCCAGGATGAGCCCCCGATTGGGGACGATGGGGACGACGGCGATGCGATTGTTCTCGGCCAGGGTGCGATAGTGCTCGTGGCGGACCACCTGCAAATAAAAAAACCGCAGCGCCAGCATGGCGAAAAGCAACAGCACCCCCCCCCCGGCCAGCGCCAGCCGGCGGCGGAATCCCTGCTGCTCCTTTTTGGGGTCCTTGAGTTCCGCCCGGGGCGTCATGCTTGGTCGGGGTCCCGCCGCGGGCGTTGCGGCATCCGCAATATCGCGACCAGGGGCGGCCACAGCGCCGCGCCGATGAAGCTTCCGGAGAACCATCCCCAGCCGGGGAAGGTGCCGTCCGAGGCCAAGGCCACCAGCAGCACGATGCCCTGCCCCCCCAGCAGAACCGGCAGGGCATGGAGCATTTGCTGGCCCATGCCGAACATCAGGATGCGGCGCTGCAAAATCATCCCGGCGAAAGTGATGGCGCCATACGCCAGGGCGTGCTGTCCCAACAGCGCGCCGTCGGCCGCATCCATCAACAGCCCCAGCCCCCAGGCCATGCCGAAGCCGATGGAGCGGGGTTGATACACGCACCAGTACAGCACGGCCAAGGCCACGAAATCGGGGCGCAGCAGCAAGGCCGTTCCCTGCCAGGGCAGCAGGTTGATGGCCAGCGCCGCGGCGAGGCTGAAGTAGACGACGCCCCACCCGGCCGGTCGCAGGATTTCCTGGCGAGGAGCCACCCGCTGTTGCATCAGTTTTTCTTCCTTTTCGCCGGAGTTTCCGCGGAGTCCGCGGGGACGGGGGGGCGCTCCGGCTTGCCGGTCAGCACCAGCAATTGGGTATGGCGGTTGACTCCGGCGCTGGGAATGCAGGTGATCTTGGCGAAGGCATAGGCGGCATTGCGCTCCACGTTGGACACGGTGGCCACCGGCAGCCCCGGCGGATAGACGCCGTCGATCCCCGAGGTCACCAGGGTGTCGCCGGTGCGGATATCGGTGCTGATGGGAGTGAAGGGCAAATCCAGGGTGTCATCCCGCCCGGCGCCGAACACAATGCCCCGCGCTCCGCTACGGGCGACTTGCACCGGAACGGCTTGCTCCTTGTCGGTAATCAAGGTGACTTCCGCCACCCAGGGCAGCACCCGGGTCACCTGTCCCACCAGCCCTTTGTCGTCGGCCACCGGCTGGCCGGGTTCCAGGCCGTGGCGGCTGCCCTTGTCGATCACCACCCGGCGATTGAAGGGATTGCGGCCGGCGTAGAGGATTTCGGCGAGCGCCGTCGGATGCCGGTAGCGTTGCCGGGCCTCCGCCAACCGGCGCAAATGGGCGTTTTCCTCGGCCAGCGCGGCATAGTCCAATTGCAAGGCGGCTTGGGCGAGGTTTTCTTCCTTGAGGCGGGCATTCTCCCGTTGCAGCCCGGCTTGGGTCACGAAAAAACCCGTGATCCGATCCCACGCCAGCAAGGGCGCCAGGGCGGCCTGCTGGAGCGGATAGAGCACGATGCCCAAGATCTGGCGCACCGACGTCATATAGCCGAAGCGGGCATCCCCGGCCAACAGCGCAAAGGATAAGGCGGAAAACAGCAGGAAGCGGGAGAGGGGGGAAGGCCCGCGCTTGAAAAAAGGAGGGGTTTCTGACCCCATCCTCAGCGCTTATGAATAAAGCGACCGGGCCGCATCTCAAACCGACCCCGGCGCAGGGCTAGATTATTTACGGATAAGCCCTTAATCATGGGTGAAGATGCCGCCCAACTCATCCATCTTTTCCAGGGCCTTGCCGGAACCCCGCACCACGCAGGTGAGCGGGTCCTCGGCGATAATGACCGGCAGTCCGGTTTCTTCCATCAGCAGCCGGTCGATGTCCCGCAGCAAGGCGCCGCCGCCGGTGAGCACCATGCCTTTGCCGGCGATGTCGGCTCCCAGCTCCGGCGGGGTTTGCTCCAAGGCCGATTTGACCGCGCTGACGATGGCGTTCAAGGGCTCGGTGAGGGCCTCCAGGATCTCGTTGCTGGTGATGGTGAAGCTGCGGGGAATGCCTTCCGCCAGGTTGCGGCCCTTCACTTCCATCTCCCGCACCTCGCTGCCGGGGAAGGCCGAGCCGATGCGTTTCTTGATTTCCTCGGCGCTGGTTTCGCCGATCAGCATGCCGTAATTGCGGCGGATGTAGTTGATGATGGCCTCGTCGAACTTGTCGCCGCCCACCCGCACCGAGCTGGCGTAGACGATGCCGCCCAGCGAAATCACTCCCACCTCGGTGGTGCCGCCGCCGATATCCACCACCATGGAGCCGGTGGCTTCCTCCACCGGCAGCCCGGCGCCGATGGCGGCCGCCATGGGCTCCTCGATGAGTTCCACCCGGCGGGCTCCGGCGCCGTAGGCCGATTCCCGGATGGCGCGGCGCTCCACCTGGGTGGAGCCGCAGGGCACGCAGATGACGATGCGGGGACTGGGGGAGAACAGCCGGGAGTCGTGGACCTTCTTGATGAAATGCTTGAGCATCTGCTCGGTGACGGTGAAGTCGGCGATCACGCCGTCCTTCATGGGCCGGATGGCGGTGATGTTGCCGGGGGTGCGGCCCAGCATCTGCTTGGCCGACAGGCCGACCTGCTGGATGACTTTCTTGCCGTTGGGGCCGCCGTCCTGGCGGATGGCCACCACCGAGGGCTCGTCCAGCACGATCCCTTGGCCGCTGCTCCAGATGAGGGTGTTGGCGGTGCCCAGGTCGATGGCCAGATCGTTGGAAAAATAACCCTTGAGGAAGCCGAACATGGAAGCGTGGGCGGCGGACGCCGCTGCGGAAAATAAAAAAATTATGATACCCTATAACGCTGTCTCGGATAAAGGCTTCCCCATGCCCTCCTTGGATTTACAAGACGTTCGGCGCATTGCCCAACTGGCCCGGATACGCATCGGCGACGATGAGGCGCGGACCGTGCGGGAGCAACTGAACGGAATTTTCGCCCTCATCGAGGAAATGGGGGCGGTGGATACCTCCGGGGTCACCCCCATGGCCCATGCCCAGGACGTGGTGCAACGGCTGCGGGACGATGCCGTGAGCGAAGCCGATCAGCGGGAGCTGTTCCAGAGCCTCGCCCCCCAGGTGGAAGCCGGCCTGTACCTGGTGCCCAAGGTCATCGAATAATCCACCGGGGTTCGCGCCGGTTGCCCCATCCACCCGTTTTGCCTCATTCATGCTGAACGCCTCCCTTCGAGAACTCTCGCGCCTGCTGGCGGAGAAAAAGCTCTCCAGCGAAGAGCTGACCCGTTATTTTCTGGACCGCATCGAGCGCCGTAACGGCGAGCTCAATGCCTTCATCACCGTGGACCCGGAGCGCAGTCTGACCCAGGCCCGCCGTGCCGATGCCCGGCTGCGGGAAGGCCGGGCCGGGCCGCTGACGGGGATTCCGGTGGCCCAGAAAGATATCTTCTGCGCCCAGGGCTGGCTCACCACCTGCGGCTCCCGCATGCTGTCCAACTTCACGGCCCCCTACGATGCCCACGTGATCGAGCGGTTCGATCGGGCCGGAGCGGTGATCCTAGGCAAGACCAACATGGACGAATTCGCCATGGGGTCTTCCAACGAAACCTCCTACGCCGGCCCGGTCCGCAATCCCTGGGACCGGCGGGCGGTGCCGGGCGGCAGTTCCGGCGGCTCGGCAGCGGCGGTGGCGGCCCGCCTGGCCCCGGCGGCCACCGGCACCGACACCGGCGGCTCCATCCGCCAGCCGGCGGCGCTGACCGGCATCTGCGGGATCAAGCCGACCTATGGCCTGGTGTCCCGCTACGGCATGATCGCCTTCGCCTCTTCCCTGGACCAGGGCGGGCCCATGGCCAAATCGGCCGAGGATCTGGCGCCGCTGCTCAACGTCATGGTGGGTTTCGACCCCCGGGACTCCACCAGCCTGGAACGCCCGGCCGAAGATTACACTCGCCTCCTGGATCAGCCCCTGGCCGGGCTGCGGGTGGGTCTGCCCCGGGAATATTTCGCCGAGGGGCTGGCGGAGGACGTGGCCCGGGCGGTGGAAGCCGCGGTGGCCGAGCTGCGCCGCCTGGGTGCCGAGCCGGTGGAAGTGCGCCTGCCCAACACCCGGCTGTCCATCCCCGTGTACTACGTGCTGGCGCCGGCGGAAGCCTCCAGCAACCTGGCCCGCTACGACGGAGTGCGCTACGGCTACCGGACCCCGGAATACCGGGATCTCGTCGACATGTACGAGAAAAGCCGGGCCGAGGGCTTCGGCGCGGAAGTGAAGCGACGCATTCTGATCGGCACCTATGTGCTGTCCCATGGCTACTACGACGCCTATTACCTGCAGGCCCAGAAGCTGCGCCGCATCATCGCCCGGGATTTCGCCGACGCCTTTCAATCCTGCGATCTCATCGTCGGACCCACCGCCCCCGCCACGGCCTTCAACCTGGGGGAAAAATCCGGCGACCCGGTGGCGATGTATCTTTCCGACATCTACACCATCGCCGTCAACCTGGCGGGGCTGCCGGGCCTATCCATCCCCGTCGGCTTCGGCGCCGACGGCCGACCGGTGGGCTTGCAGATCATCGGCAACTACTTTTCCGAGGCCCGCATGCTGGGCGCCGCCCACCGCTACCAGCAGGCCACCGACTGGCATTTGCGCCTGCCGCCGGGGGTATAATCTGCGGCGATCTTATCCGCTTCCTGTACTGGCCAATGAAGCTCGAAGCTGTTCCCCTGCCGGATCGGCAACCGTTGCGCGAATCCACCCTTTACCAGGGAGACGCACACCGGATCCTGGGCCGGCTGCCCACCCAGTCCGTTCAGTGCGTGGTAACGTCTCCGCCCTACTGGGGCTTGCGCAATTATGGCATTGAAGGCCAGATTGGCCTGGAAGAGACCCAGCCTCAGTTCCTCAACCGTTTGGTAGCCGTCTTCGCCGAAGTCAGGCGGGTGTTGAAGGACGATGGCGTACTCTGGCTGAATATCGGGGACGGCTATACCAGCGGCAACCGGGGGTATCGCGCGCCGGACAAGAAAAATCCGGCCCGCGCCATGGACGTGCGGCCAGACACCCCGGAAGGGCTGAAGCCGAAAGACCTGCTGGGAATTCCCTGGCGGCTGGCCTTTGCGTTGCAGGAAGACGGCTGGTATTTACGCAGCGATATTGTCTGGCATAAGCCAAACGCCATGCCCGAAAGCGTCAAGGATCGCGTAAGCCGCAGCCATGAATACCTGTTCATGTTGACCAAGTCCGAGCGCTATTACTACGACTATCAGGCGGTACGGGAACCGGCGGCCAACGGCGCCTGGCGCAATCGCCGGAGCGTGTGGAGCATCCACACCCAGGCTACCGACCACGCCCACTATGCGGTGTTTCCTCCCGCGCTGATCGAGCCCTGTATTCTCGGCTCGACTCGCGTGGGCGATTTCGTGCTGGATCCGTTTTTTGGTTCCGGGACCGTTGGGCTGGTCTGTCAGAAACTCGACCGCCGTTTCATAGGGATCGAACTTAATCCGGAGTATGCCGAGCTGGCCGTCAAGCGGCTGGAAACCTTGCTGCACAAGGTAGTGCACGTGGTGGCGGCCTGATGTTCAAGTTTTTCCCCCCCTCGCAGCAGGTCGAGTTTTCTTTCGCCCTGGCCAGAGCGCGTAGCCTGTGTCTCCAGGATGCCCTGGGGATCACGGTCGAGTCGTTGGACATCGCCGTGGTGGACGGGGAGCTTGTACGGCTGGCTCCCAAGAAGCTCCTGGCCGCCATAGCGCGGCATGGGCTGCGCGGCGAATTGGTGTTTGCGGCGCCGTGCGTGCTCAGAGCAAATCCGCGTCTGCTGGCCTATTACCGACTGCTGTTGGGATATAGCCAGAAGGAATTTTTCTCGACTGTCACGGGCGCCTCATCCTTTAAAGTGATGGAAGAGCAGGGGCGCCTGCCATCCAACAAAGACGAGAATCTTCCCCCGCTCTGCAAGGCGTTGAACCACGCCGCCGCTCTGCTGGTGGAGGGGATCGGCCTTGACCGCGTCACCCGCGGCTTGCTCGATGACCTGACCCTGCTGACCTTTGGCCCTCAGCTGCGAGGGGGAGCGAACGTCCGCAGGGGCGAAGATGCGACGCTCAAGGTTTTTGAGATCATTCACGAAATCGTCAGGAAATCGGTCCGGGCCAGCGATCCCAACCGAATCGAGGTCAAGAATGCGGCGCGCAGAACCGTCATGATCGAATTTGCCGCCGATCCCGACATCATCATCCGCGAGCCGATGGCCAAAGGCGGGCACCGTAACATCATCGCCATCGAGATCAAGGGGGGAACGGACTTTTCTAACATTCATAATCGCCTGGGAGAGGCGGAGAAAAGTCACCAAAAGGCGCGGGCGGGCGGTTTCACCGAGTGTTGGACCGTGGTGAACGTAAACCGCTTGGATTCGACACTGGCCCGCAGGGAATCACCCAGCACGGATCGGTTTTACCGGCTGCCCCAACTACTGAAGGCCAAGAGCGAGGACTTTCAGGATTTCAGGGAGCGGATCGTCCTGCTTACCGGAATCAGGGGATAGAGCATCATGCACTGGGAAATCATCATCGGGCTGGAAACCCACGCCCAGCTCTCCACCCGCTCCAAGATTTTCTCCGGCGCGGCCACCGCTTTCGGCGCGGCTCCCAATGCCCAGGCCTGCGCCGTGGATCTGGCCCTGCCGGGAGTGCTGCCGGTGCTCAACCGGGAGGCGGTGGCCAAGGCCATCCGCTTCGGCCTGGCCGTCGGCGGCCAGATCGCCCGCCGCTCGGTGTTCGCCCGCAAGAATTATTTCTACCCCGACCTGCCCAAGGGCTACCAGATCAGCCAGTACGAGCTGCCCATCGTCAGCGGCGGCGAAGTCGCCATCGTTGCCCAAGGCAAGGAGAAAATCGTCCGGCTGGTGCGGGCCCACCTGGAAGAGGACGCTGGGAAGTCGTTGCACGAGGATTTTCACGGCATGACCGGCATCGACTTGAACCGGGCCGGCACGCCGCTGCTGGAGATCGTTTCCGAGCCGGATCTGCGGGGTTCCCAGGAGGCGGTGAGCTACGCCAAGGCGCTGCATGCCCTGGTGCGCTATCTGGACATCTGCGACGGCAACATGCAGGAGGGCTCGTTCCGCTGCGACGCCAACGTGTCGGTGCGGCCGCTGGGCGAGACGCGGCTGGGCACCCGTTGCGAGATCAAGAATCTCAATTCGTTCCGTTTCCTGGAGCGGGCCATCGAGTTCGAGGCGGCCCGGCAAATCGAGATTCTGCAAGCGGGGGGCGCCATCCGGCAGGAAACCCGGCTGTTCGATTCCGACCAAGGGGAAACCCGCCCCATGCGCTCCAAGGAAGAGGCCCACGACTACCGCTACTTCCCCGATCCCGACCTGTTGCCGCTGGAGATCGCCGAAGCCTGGATCGAGGCGACGCGGGCGGCCTTGCCCGAATTGCCGCGGGCCAAGCGGCAGCGCTATATGGCCGAATACGGCTTGTCGGCCTACGATGCCGAAGTGTTGACCGGGACTCGGGAGATGGCCGGCTATTTCGAGGCGGTGCTGGCCCGCTGTCCGGACGTCAAGCTGGCCGCCAACTGGGTGATGGGCGAGGTGGCGGGCTGGCTGAACCGGCAAGGGCTGGAAATCGCCGCCGCTCCCGTCGGCCCCGAGGCCCTGGCCGGCTTGCTGAGCCGCATCCGCGACAACACCGTCTCCGGCAAAATCGCCAAGGAGGTGTTCGAGGCCATGTGGCGGGGCGAGGGCGCGGCCGACGACATCATCGAGGCCAAGGGCCTCCGGCAGATCTCCGACAGCGGGGCCCTGGAAAAGATCGTCGACGCGGTACTGGCCGCCCATCCCAGCCAGATCGCCGACTACCGGGGCGGCAAGGAACGGGCTTTCAATTCCCTGGTGGGGCAGGTCATGAAGGCCACCCAGGGGAAGGCCAATCCGGGTCAGGTGAGCGAACTGCTGAAGCGCAAGCTTTTATCCTAAATTCGGCGGTTGCACGCCATTCATGGTTCGACAAGCCTGTTCTGAGCCAAGTCGAAGGGCCGACGGTTCGCCAACCGCGGTTTATAAGCGGGCGCTCCCGGCTTAGCGGGATTTCCCCCCTTTCAGCTCCAGGAAGCGCTTCTTGTCTTCCCCGTAGCGGGAGCGGATTTTTTCTATCTGCTCTTTCTTTTTGGCGATTTCCGCTTCCTGGTTTTTCTTGTCCTCTTCCGCCTTGGCGAGATCGGCCTTGACGGCGGCCGGCAGCCGCTTTTTGCTTTGGGCGAAGGTGTCGGCCTGCTTGCGCAGCCCGTCCAGCCGGGCCTGGGCGTTTTTCAGATTGGCGTTCAAGGTGGCGAGGGCTTGCTCGGCCTGCTGCAATTCCCGGTCGCGGCGGCGGTCGATCTCCTCCGGGCCGGTATAGGTGTTGATCAAGGCCGAATCGCGGCGGCGCTGCTCCATCCGCTGCCGTTCGGCTTCCTGGCGGCGGGCTTCCTCCTCCTCCTTGGCCTTGATCTGCTCCGGGGTGGCAGCGGACTCGCCGCGCTTGGTGACGATCCCCCGATTGCTCATCTCGGTGGTGGCCCGGCCCTGGCATTCCGGCGGCGGCAGCCCGTCGTAATAAATGGTGACGCCGCGGCTGTCCACGCACTTGAGCAGCTTGGCCTCGGCGTAAAGCGGCAGGACGGCCAGCAAAACGGACCACAAAACCAGGCGGTTATTCATGCGGGGTTGCTCCATAACGTTGGCGGTAATCAAGAATGGCGGCGAGCGGCGCGGCGGCTCCGCGCCGCTCGAGGTAAGCCGCCACATGGTCCAGGGTGGCGATGCTGACCACCGGAATCTTGTATAGCTCGGCGGCTTCCTGGGTGGCGGAGCGGGATCCGGCGCCCCGTTCCTGGCGGTCCAGGGCGATGACCAAGCCGCAGGGCGCGGCGCCCGCGGCGCGGATCAAGGCCACCGATTCCCGCACCGAGGTGCCCGCTGAAATGACGTCGTCCACCAGCAGCACCCGCCCGGCCAGCGGAGCGCCGACGATATCGCCGCCCTCGCCGTGGCCCTTGATTTCCTTGCGGTTGAAGCAGAAAGGGACGTTGCGGCCACGGGCGGCAAAGGCCAGGGCCAAGCTCACCGCCAGCGGAATGCCCTTGTAGGCCGGCCCGAACAGCATGCCGAAGTCCAGCCCGGCGGCTTCCACGGCTTTCGCGTAGAATTCCGCCAGCCGCGACAGGGAGGCGCCGTCGTTAAAGGCCCCGGCGTTGAAGAAGTAAGGAGAAGAACGCCCCGCCTTGGTCTGGAATGCGCCGAAGCGCAACGCCCCGCGCTCCGCGGCGAACCGGACGAACTCTGCGGAGAAATCTTCCATTAGCCCAGCAACAAGATTGGCCACCAGGAATTCCGCCGGCCGCGGCAGACGGCCCGGCGACCGGTGAACGAACCGCCGCCATGTTACGCGTTATCACTTTGAACCTCAACGGCATACGCTCCGCCGTCCGCAAGGGTTTGCTCCCCTGGCTGGCCCGCCGGGGGGCGGGCGTGGTGTGCCTGCAAGAACTCAAGGCCCAGGCCGCCGCCATCCACCAGGAGCCGCGCTTCTCCGACCCTGCGCCGCTGACCATCGACTATCGCTGGGACGGCTCGTGAAATCGCCCGGCGCTCCGGAAAGGCTGCTGGGCGCCTACGGCCAGCGCCCGGTGGCGGCGGTGCTGCTGCTGGGGTTCGCCTCCGGCCTGCCGCTGGCGCTGACCTCCGGCACCCTGCAAGCCTGGCTGGCGGTGTCGGGGGTGGACTTGGCTCGGATCGGTTTATTTTCCCTGGTGGGTTTGCCCTACACCCTGAAATTTCTCTGGGCGCCGCTGCTGGATCGCTTCCGGCTGCCGTGGCTGGGCCGGCGGCGCGGCTGGATGCTGGCCGCTCAAGTCGCCTTGGTATCGGGCATCGCCGCCCTGGGGATGCTGTCCCCGGATCGCGCTCCCTGGGGAGTGGCCGCTCTGGCGTTGGCGGTGGCCTTCGCCTCGGCCTCCCAGGACGTGGCGTTCGACGCCTACCGGGCCGATGTCCTGAAACCCAAGCAGCGGGGCGCCGGAGCCGGAGCCTCGGTGCTGGGCTACCGGCTGGCCATGCTGGCGTCTGGAGCCTTGGCGCTGATTCTGGCGGATAGCCTAGGCTGGGGTCCGACCTACGAACTGATGGCCCTCGTCATGGCCCTGTGCCTCGCCGCGACTTGGTGGGCGCCGGAGCCCGAGACCCCGCCCCAAGCCCCGGCCACCCTGGAAGCGGCGGTGACGGAGCCGTTCCGGGAATTTTTCGCCCGGCCCGGAGCCTGGGGGCTCATCGCCCTGGTGGTGCTCTACAAACTCGGCGATGCCTTCGCCGGAGCGATGTCCACCGCTTTCCTGATCCGCGGCGCGGGCTTCGGCCCCGCCGAGGTGGGGGTGGTGCTCAAGGGCATGGGGCTGGCGGCCACCATCCTGGGAGCCTTGTGGGGCGGAGCGCTGGTGGCCCGCTGGGGGCTGTTGCGCGCCTTGCTGCTGTTCGGGGCGCTGCAAGCCGCCTCCAACCTGGGCTTCCTGGCCTTGGTGGCGGCGGGCCGGGATTTCGGGCTGATGGCGCTGGTGGTGGGATTCGAGAATTTGTCCGGAGGCATGGGCACCGCCGCCTTCGTGGCGTTGCTTATGGCCTTGTGCAATGCCCGCCATTCCGCCACCCAGTTCGCCCTGCTCACCGCCGCCGCCGCCTTGGGGCGGGTGTTCATCGGCCCCCTGGCGGGAGAGATCGCCGCCGTTTTCGGCTGGTGGCTTTTCTTCGTGACGAGCTTCGCGGTGGCGCTGCCGGGAATCCTGTTAATGGTGTTGCTGAGAAACAGCGTAGCCAAACTCGGGTAGGGGTTTGAGGGCGACCCAGCAGCCCGCCTAGGGCGCAATGCGCCATGCTTATTGCGCCCTACCCGCTGAATAGAGGCGAGGATGAACCGAATCCCGCGCTCGAAGGCGCCCCCGAAAAAACGGGCCTCCGAAGAGGCCCGTCGCATTGTTGCCGCAAAGCCGGCCAAGCCGGCGCCGCGCTTAGAACTTGTGAACGAGGCCGACCCCGAAGGAAGTGGGGTCCGCTCCCAGCGCCGCCACCGGGGTGAAATTAGTGCCCGGGTTGCCGTTAAAGGCAATGTAGTTGTAGTTGGCGTTGGCGTCGTTGTCGATCTTGGTATAGGCGGCATACACGTTGGTGCGCTTGGAGAAGGAGTAGGCTGCCGCCAAGCCCCAGTGCTTGGCCCCGGTTTGCGCCCCGCCGGCCGCCGCGCCGCTGACGTCGCTGCTGATGCCGTAAGTGCCGATCAGCCGGGTGTTGCCCATGGTATGGATGATGTTGAAGACCGTGTTGTGCCGATCCCGGTCGGGGTTGGTGACGTTGGCCGCCAAGCCCGCGCCGTTGCCGGTGTGGTTCTCCACCTTCTCGTACATCAGGGACAGCATGGTGTTGGTGGGGAAGGTGTACGCCAAGCCGCCGCGCCACGCCTCGATCTTGTTGCCCGCGGCGGTGGTGGCCACGCTGCCGTCATACGGCAGGGCCGCGTCGCTGTTCCTCACCCAGCCGATCTGTCCGTACCAGGGACCGTTGTCGTAGCTCAGCAGCAGGTTCACCAGGGACTGCTTCACCCCGGAGCCGGCGACGGTGGATTCGCCGATGGGGACGGCGTATTGCACCTGGCCGGTGAAGTTGCTGAAGTTCGGGGTGATGTAGGTCACCACGTTGTCGGTGCGGGCCGGAGCGGCCCCCATCACGCCGTTGCCGGTGGCGCCGACGGCGCTGATGCCTTGAACGGCAAACATGGCGTTAATCATGTTGTTGGATACGATCCCCAGGTACACCGAATCCAATTTGCCGTTGGTCCAGTAGACTTCCTGGCGGCCCAGGCGCACCTCGCCCCAGGTCTTGCCCTTCAGGCCGACGAAGGTTTGCCGGGTGCCCAGGGCGCCGGTGCTGGCCGCCACCGCGCCGGCGCTGGCGTCGCCGTTGACTCCCGATTCGATGTGGAAAATAGCTTGCAAGCCATTGCCCAGATCTTCCGTGCCCCGGAACCACAGGCGGGAGGAACTGTCTGCCAGCCGGTTGCGGGACTGCACGTCGGCCGCCGCGCCGGCGGTGGCGCCGGTGGCGGAAAAGCGGTCAAAGCTCAGGTTCATGCGGCCACCAACCTCGACATTGCTGCTCTGGGCCAGGGCGATGGCAGGGGCGGCGAAGGCGCCGGCCACGGCCAAGGCGAGAAGTTTCTTTTGCATCATGCGGTTCTCCCATTCGATTGATCTTCGGCTTCTCGGGGACACCGGACCGGCATTACCCCGAATCGCCGCGAATTTCCCTGCCTTTCCCGAACCCGGAAACTTTGCCGAGTTCGGTCAAGTGGAAGCCAGTGTGCCAAAGGGCATTGCAACATGGCAATCAAAAAAGGTTTAAATCCTCACTATTGGACGCGAAGTGTTGTAGGATTACAACGCTCCGCTGTTTCTGGTTTCGAATTCTGGGTTCCGGGTTCCGAATTTTGAGTTTATGGTCCACCGGTTTTAACTCGAAACTCGGAATTCGGAACATTTATGTGTAGGGGAAATTCGAAATGGGCTTGAAATTCACCAAGATGCAAGGCGCGGGCAATGATTTCGTGGTGTTCGACGCCACGCGCCGTCCGCTGGCCCTCGCTCCGGCGCAAATCCGCTTTTTGGCTGACCGCCGCTTCGGCGTGGGTTGCGACCAGGTGCTGCTGGTGGAGGCGCCCCGCAGCCCCGGCACCGATTTCTATTACCGCATCTTCAACGCCGACGGCGGCGAGGTCCGCCAATGCGGCAACGGCGCCCGCTGCTTGGCCCGCTTCGCGCGGGAGCGCGGCTTGACCGAGCGGGACGAGATCCGGGTGGAGACCGCCTCGGGAGTGATCGCGCTCCGCATCGAGCCCGACGGCACGGTGACGGTGGACATGGGCCCTCCGGTGCTGGAGCCGGAAAACGTTCCCTTCGTCGCCGACGGGCGAGCGCCCGCTTACACGGTGGACGTCAACCTGACGAAGCTGGAAATCAGCGCCCTATCCATGGGCAACCCCCATGCCGTGTTGCGGGTGGACGACGTGGACACCGCCCCGGTGGCCACCCTGGGCCCTTTGCTGGAGCGCCATCCGCGCTTTCCCGAAGGGGCCAATGTCGGCTTCCTGGAAATCGTCGAGCGCCATCGCGCCCGGCTGCGGGTCCACGAGCGGGGCGTCGGCGAAACCCTGGCTTGCGGCACTGGCGCCTGCGCGGCGGCGGTGGCCGGCATCCTCCGAGGCTGGCTGGATTCCCCCGTGACGATCGTCGCTCGGGGCGGCGAGCTCACCCTCCGTTGGCCAGGCGAAAGCCAATCGGTATGGCTGACCGGCCCGGCGGTGACGGTGTTCGAGGGCGAAATCAATCTGCCCGCGGTCTAAAAAGCCGAGCCCCCGTCAACATCGCGAGCCGCCGCTAGTGTTCTCGTGACCATGGCCCCGCGCTGGGATATTTTCTGCGCCGTCGTCGATCATTTCGGCGACATCGGCGTGAGCTGGCGACTGGCGCGGCAACTGGCGGCCGAGCACGGCCTGGCGGTGCGGCTGTGGGTGGACGATCTGGCCGGCTTTCGGCGCCTCTGTCCCGATCTCGATCCGCAACGCGACGCGCAGCGGCTGCGGGGCGTCGAGATTCGGCGCTGGCGGACCCCGCTGGCCCTCGAGCCCGACGGCGTTGCCGATGTGGTGATCGCCGCCTTCGGCTGCCGGTTGCCGGAAAATTACCTCGACGCCATGGCGGCCCGCGCCCCGGCGCCCCGCTGGATCAACCTCGAATACCTGAGCGCCGAGGATTGGGTGGCCAGCCACCACGGCCTGCCCTCGCCCCATCCGCGCCGGCCGCTGACCCAGCATTTCTTCTTTCCGGGTTTCACGGCCGGCAGCGGCGGATTGTTGCGGGAGCGGGAGCTGTTGCCGCGCCGCGACCTTTTCCAGCGGGACGGCTCGGCCCAGGCGGCCTTCTGGAGCGCCTTCGGAGCCCAGGGGGCGATGGCGGCGGACATGCGGATCTCGCTGTTCGGCTATCCCCAGGGCCGCGCGGCGGCGCTGATGCGGACGTTGATCGAAAGCGGCCGACGGATTTTCTGCGCCGTTCCGGAAAGCGAGTTGCTGCGGGAAATCGCGCCGTTGTTCGGGCGCGCCGGCTTCCAACCCGGCGACAAC
This sequence comes from Betaproteobacteria bacterium, assembly GCA_023259135.1. GTDB lineage: Bacteria > Pseudomonadota > Gammaproteobacteria > Burkholderiales > JAHFQX01 > JAHFQX01. Next base: position 48,190 of record JAHFQX010000002.1, read on the forward strand.
GCATGCCGGGCCGGGCTCACGCTGGGGGTGCTGCCGTTCGTGCCCCAGGAGCGTTACGACGAGCTCCTATGGGCCTGCGACCTCAATTTCGTGCGCGGCGAGGATTCCTTCGTGCGCGCCCAATGGGCGGGCCGGCCCTTGGTGTGGCAGATCTATCCGCAGCGGGACGGCGCCCATTGGGCCAAGCTGGAAGCCTTCTTGCAACGCTATTGCGCCCCCCTGCCGGCTCCGGCCGCGGCAGCCGTCAGCGATCTGTGGCAAGCCTGGAACCGCGACGACGGCCTGGACGAAGCGTGGCGGGCGTGGCCGGCTCAGCGCGCGATCCTTGAAGCTCACGCCGTCCGCTGGGCCGACGGGTTGGCCCAAGCGGGAGATTTGGCCGGTAATTTGGTGGCGTTTTGCGCGGCGGGCCCCTAAGCAAGGTTCGGCCCCAGCAGGGCCGCCACTCCCAGGGCGGCGAAGGCGGCGGCGGCGACGCCCCGGATGATTTTCACCGGGATGCGCCGCGCCAGGGCCTCCCCCAGCAGGACCACGGGAGCGTTGGCGATCATCATGCCCAGCGTCGTGCCCAGCACCACCGGCGCGAAGGCATTGAATCGGGCGGCCAGGACCACCGTGGCGACTTGGGTTTTGTCGCCCATTTCCGCCAGGAAGAACAGCACCACCGTGGTCCAGAATACTCCCAACCGTTCGAAGCGCCCGCCGGCGCCTTCCAGCTTGTCGGGAACCAAGCTCCAGCCGGCCATGGCGATAAACGACAGACCGGCAATCCAGCGCAACGGGTCCGGACCCAACAGCCGGGTCAGCCAAGCGCCTAGGGCGCCGGCCAGGGCGTGATTGGCCAGGGTGGCGATGAAAATTCCGGCGATGATGGGCCAGGGCCGCTTATGCCGGGCCGCCAGCATCAAGGAAAGCAATTGGGTCTTGTCGCCGATTTCGGCCAGGGCGACGACGCCCGTGGAGACGAGGAGAGTTTCCATCGAAAATCCTGGAGCCGACGCCACCCCTGGCCGTGCGGCCAAAGGTCTCGACGCAGCCGGAGTCAGCCGGAACGGGACGGGTTGCCGCTCTTGTCTGCCCGGACCTTGAGGACCGCTTCCCGGGGAGGCAGTTCCACCAATTCCACCAGCGCCCCATCCGGGTCTTCCACCATCAGGCTCTTGATGGGGCCGTAGCCCGGCAGATCCAAATCCACCGGGTCGCAGAAGAACGGCACGTCGCGGGCCTTGAGGCGTTGCGCCACGGCTTGCAGCGACTCCTGCCGCACCTCGAAGGACAGCATGAGCAGTCCCGGATCGCCGGGCCGCTTGGGGCCGGAGGGTTTTTTCAGTCCTGGGCCCTGGAACACCAGCAGTTCCAGTTCCCCCACCTGGCTCTTGCCCTGCTGCAGGATCACCGAGCGGGCGGAGCTTCCCGGTTGCAGCCGGAACAGTTTTTCGAAGGACGCGCCGGACAATTGCATGTCCAGGGTTTTCCGGAACCCCAGCAGTTCGCAGTAAAAAGCCAGGGACCGATCCATGTCGCTCACCGTCAGGGCGACGTGATGCACTTCGCTGAAAGCCATGAAACTCTCCGTAGAAGATTTAGGGATGCGGGCGGCTGTTCCGCCGGTTTTTCATAAGCCGAGAATCTCCGCCCGCTTCAGGATATTACCCATGATGCGCACCGAGGCGGCGTCCACCAGCATGCCGTCCATGCTGACCGCGCCCAGCCCCTGGACTTCGGCCTGGGCGTAGGCTTGAGCCAGCTTGCGGGCCTTGTCCACGTCTTCCGGGGAAGGCGTGAAGCATTCGACGGCGATATCGATCTGGGAAGGATGGATGGCCCACTTGCCGACGCAGCCCAGAATGTTGGCCCGCTCGCACTCGACGCGGAACGCTTCGGGGTTCTTGAAGTTGCCGAAGGGGCCATCCACCGCGTCGATGCCGGCGGCGCGGGCGGCGATGATCATCTTGTAGCGGCAGTAGTGCCACAGGTCGCCGGGATAGGGGGATTCGCCGCCGATGGATTTGACGTCGATGCCCTGGGAGGCCGAGTAGTCGCCCATGCCGAAAATGATGGCTTCCAGCCGGTCGCTGGAACGGGCGATCTGCTCCACGTTGATCATGGCTTCCACTTCCTCGATGAGGGCTTCGAGGCCGATGCGCTTGGGCAGCTTGAGCTTTTTCTCGATCTGGGTGAGCAGGGTATCGACGAAATAGATATCCTTGCCGGACATGACCTTGGGAATGATGATGACATCCAGGTGTGCATGGGCTTGCTCCACCACATGGATAATGTCTTCGTAGGCATAAGGGGTGGTGAGATCGTTGATGCGCACCGCCCGGGTTTTCTCGCCCCAGTTAAGCGTGGTGAGGGCGGTGACGATCTTGTCCCGGGCTGCCACCTTGGCGTTGGGGGCGACGGCGTCCTCCAGATCCAGGAACACCAGGTCGGCGCGGCTTTCCGCCGCCTTGGCCATCATTTTCTCGCTGCTGCCGGGCACCGCCAGCTCCACCCGGCGGGGGCGTTTGATGCGTGGGTTCATACGGTTCTCCGAAAGAAAAAAATCAGGGCTTGCCGGCCCGCACTCGGCCGAAATGCCAAGCCAGGCCGATGGCGGCCAGCAGGGCTCCCAGGGCCACGGCCGCCATGGCGGCGGTATCGGAGAAGGAAAAGGCCCCGACTCCGCGCAGCAGGCCGTAGCCGATGACGAAATTGATCGTTCCCCAGATCACGTTGACGATCGGGGGGGACTCCCCCACGCCGGGCGGTTGGGCGAAAGGGCTCTGAAAGGGGCGGCCGGAGATGCCGTTGACAAAGTGGGGAACGCCGTTGGCCCCAAAAACCCCGGCGAAGAAATAAGCCAGTTCCGCTATCCAGTCCATGCTTCCTCCTTAATAGTTCCGGGTTCCGAGTTAAAACCAGATGAGCCGCGCGTGAGTTCGATGTTAACCCGAACCCGAAACCCTACACTAGAGACTAAAGCACCAGCCCGGCAGCCCGCCAGCTCCGGATTTCCTCGAGGCCGCAGCCGGCTTCGGCCAGCACCGCATCGGTATCTTCCCCCAAGAGCGGCGCCCGGCGGGCGACGCGGCCCGGCGTTTCGGTGAGCCGCACCGGAATGCCGGCGATCAGCACCGGGGTGGCGCTGCCCGGCTGCTCCACCTCCACGATCATGCCGCGGCGGCGGAAATGCTCGTCCTCGATGATGTCCCGGACGTCATACACCGGACCGAAGGGAATCTTGCCGCCCAACAGGCCCATCAACTCCTTCTTGGTGTAGCGCAGGGTAAAGCCGGTGACGGCCTTATCCACGATAGCCTGGTTCTTGATTCGCCCGTCATTGCCGGAGAAAGCCGGGTCGCCGCCCAGTTCCGGGCGGCCGATGATCTGGCACAACTGCTTCCAGAATTCGTCCGCCGGGCAGGCGATGGTGATCCAGCCGTCCTTGCACGGGAACATGCCGAAGGGGCACAGCAGCGGATGGCGGTTGCCTTCCGGGTGGGGCACCTTGCCCTGGTAGGAATACTGGTAGACGATGCGCTCGCACAAGGACAAGACACCGTCCACCATGGGGGCATCGACGAATTGCCCCCGACCGGTGCGCTGGGCGTGGTACACCGCGGCCATGATGCCGAAAGCCATCATCATGGCCGGCACCAGGTCGCCGACGCCGGGGCCGACTTTCAAGGGGGTGGTGGGGTCCGGGCCGGTAATCCCCATGATGCCGCCCATGGCCTGGGACACCACGTCGAAGGCCGGCCAGTCGACATAGGGGCTCTCTCCGCCGCGCGGGTCGCCGAAGCCCCGCAGCGCGGCGTAGACCAGCCGGGGATTGCGCTCCCGCAGGGTCTCGAAGGACAGCCCCAGGCGGTCCATCACCCCGGATCGGAAATTCTCCGCCACCACGTCGGCGCCTTCCGCCAGGCGCAGGAAAATTTCCTTGCCGGCGGGCTGCTTGAGATCGAGCGCCAGGCTTTTCTTGTTGCGGTTGATGCTCTGGAAATAGCCGCCGAACAGTTTTTGCGGGTCATCGGGACGGTAGGGCCCCATGCGGCGGGTCATCTCCCCCTCGGGGGGCTCGATCTTGATGACCTCGGCCCCTTGGTCCGCCAGCATCTGGGTGCAGAAAGGCCCCGCCAGCATCTGGGTGAGATCCAGCACTTTCAGGCCCTCCAGGGCGCCGGGGGAGATGCCGCTCATTTGTCTCCCCAATGGCTGCGGCGCTTCACCAGCACCCGGCGCTCGCCCTCGAACACCACTTTGTCATTCTGGTTCACCCCCCAGTGACGGAAACGGACGACGCCGGCATCGGGCCGGTCGGCGTTCTGGATTTCCAGCACCTCGCTGTAGGCATAGAGCGTGTCGCCGTGGAACACCGGGGATTTGAAGCGAATCTTGTCCAGCCCCAGTTCCGCCAGGGCGTTCTCCGCGGTATCCTGGCTGGCCAGGCCGATCACCAGGGAGGCGGTGACGCCGCCGAAGGTGATGCGGTGGCCGAAGGGCGTGCCCAGCATGGCATGCTCGTTGAAATGCCCTTGGGCGGTGTTCATCACTAGGTTGGTGATGAGCACGTTCTCCAAGGCTTCCACGGTCTTGCCCCGGGCGTGGCGCATCACGGTCCCGACGACGAAATCCTCGAAATAATTGTCCTGGCCGGTCAGTTCCGAGACTTTCATGCGCCCCTCCCCAGCAGGTGATCGGAGATGATCCGCAACTGAATTTCCGAAGTGCCTTCGAAGATTTTGGTGAGCCGGGCATCGCGCCAATGGCGCTCCACCGCATAGAGCTTGGTGTAGCCGGCGCCGCCGTGGATTTGCAGCGCCTCGCTGGTGACGCGCTCCGACATCTCGCTGGCGAACAGCTTCACCATGGCGGCTTCCTTGTCGCAGCGGCGGCCGGTGTCGATGGCGTCGCAGACGGAATACATGAATTGCCGGGCGGCCTCGATCTCGGTGGCCATCTGGCCGATCTTGAAGCGGATGGCCTGGAACTCGGCGATGGGCTGGTTGAATTGAACCCGCTGCTTGGCGTAGGCGATGGCGTCTTCCAGTCCCCCCCGGGCCAGCCCGATGGAGCGGGCGGCGGTATGGGCGCGGGCCTTCTCCAGGCCGCTGGTGACCATGTAGAAGGCCTTGCCTGCTTCCCCCACCAGGCAGGAAGCGGGGATGCGGCAGTTGTCGAAAGCCAGTTCGAAGGTCTTCCAGCCGAAGTAGCCGATTTTCGGGATGGGGTTGCCTTTGACCCCCGGCGGAAATTCCCCCCGCGGTTTTTCGATGAGGAAGGCGCTGATGCCCACGTGCCGCCGCTTGGGATCCGGGTCCTCGCCGGTGCGGGCCAGCACCATGATGAAGTCGGCCTGGTCGGCGAAGGTGCACCAGTACTTGTTGCCGTTCAGCACCCAATGGTCGCCGTCGCGGCGGGCGCGACAGGTGATGTTGGCCACGTCGGAGCCGGCGTTGGGCTCGGACAGCGAGAACGCGCCCAGAAACTCTCCCTTGGCCATGCGGGAAAGGTATTGCTGGCGCTGCTCCTCGGTCATCACCGTGGCGGAGCCGATGAGCCCATTGCCCCGGGCAATGAGGCTGGCCACGCTCATCCAGGCGCGGGCCAGCTCTTCGGCGATGAGACAGTATTCGAAGCAGCCCAGGCCCATGCCACCGTATGCCTCGGGGATCATGATGCCGAAATAGCCCATGTCGGCGAGTTTCTTTCTGAGCTCCATGGGGATGTCGCCTTGCACCGGGTCCAGTTCGTTGGCCACCGGCAGCACCTCCTTCATGGCGAATTCCCGGGCCGCCTCCTGAATCATGCGGCGTTCTTCGGTGAGATGGGTCATGT
>JAHFQX010000002.1:54025-108231 GCA_023259135.1 Betaproteobacteria bacterium
CTCCGTTTCGCGATCATGTTGGTTCTTTTGAAATCGATCACCCGCACCCCGTGCTGGTTGAAGCCCTCGGTATGCCAGGTGGCGATGCCCATGTGCTTGTGGGTGGAGGATTCGCGGCGGTCCACCACCGTGCTGCGGGCGGTGAGGGTATCTCCGGGATAGGCGGGGACATGGAAGCTCAGCTCCTCCACTCCCAGAAAAGCGCCGCCGCTTTCGCTCAGATCCTCCACCGTGAGGCCGAATACCGTGTTGAACACCAGCAGGGGGTTCAACACCACGCAGGGATGATCGTGGGCCCGGGCGTATTCGGTGTTGGTATACAGCGGATTGAAATGCAGGGTGAGGGTGCTGAACAGGGAATTGTCGCCCTCGTTGAGCGTCCGGCCCCAGTGGTGATGAAACACCCGGCCGGGCTCGAAATCCTCGTAATAGTTGCACTTGGGCCGGGGCGCGGCCCGCCGCATGAAGTCGTGTTCCAAGGTTCTCCCCTTAGGCTAAGGTTTTGCGAAGAAATAAAAAGGGTGGCCCCGGCCCAGGCCGAGAACATCAAGCCGGCACGCAGAGCCCCACCAGCTCGGATAAGTTGGGCAACTCCTCCAGCTTGGCCACCAGGCCGGCGATGCGCTGCGCCCTTTCGGCGCCCAGCAGCGGGCCCGCCAGGCTGTGGAACTTGGCTTCCAGCACTTCGCCTTGCTGCCGCAAATCGGCGGCGGGGACGCCGGAATCGTGGCGGGCCTCGAAACAAGAGCCGTCGGCCAGTTCCACCCGCATTTCCGCATCGGTGATGGCAAAGCCCCGACCAACCGCTAATTCGACCCGGATCTTGTCACGCATTTGGATGACGGCCGGATCCCCGGCGTTGACTTCGCTGTAGCTGTCGAGCCCCGCCGTGTCGATGCCCAGCAGGGCGAAAGCCACGGTGAGCCGCAGGCTGAACTTGGCTTCCAGGCCGGTCCGGGGATTCTGGATGTTGCACACCTTGTCGGATTCCGGGTCCACCCGCACCACCACCTGCCGGATTTGCGCCGGATCGAGGCGGCGTTCTTGGCGCAAGCGGCGGGCGCATTCAATGGCGGCGTGGGTGCCGTAGCAAGCGGCGTGGTACTTGAATAGATTGTTGCGCAAGTGGAAGCCGCCGGCAGGATCGGCCAATGCGGTTTCGGGGGCGTAGTCGGGGCCATGGGTGGCGGCGAAGCCCTGGGGGCATTCCAGCACATCCTCCCGGCTGGTGAAGCCGCGGGCCGCCAGCCTGGCGGCCAGCAGGCCGTTGTAGCAGGCCTTGCCGGCATGCAGCGGCTTGCACATGGTGCCGAACATGGATTTGAGACCCGCCGCCTGGGTGCCGGCGATGCCCAGGGCGTAGGCGGTTTGTTGCCGGTTCAATCCCAGCAGCCGGGCGCAGGCCGCGGCGGCGCCGAAGGTGCCCACCGTTCCGGTGGAGTGGAAGCCGAGGTTATAGTGACCCGGCGCCACCAGGGAGCCCGCCCGGCAAATGGTTTCGTAGCCGGCGACGAAAGCGGTCATGAAATCCTTGCCGCTGGCGCCGCGCACTTCGGCCAGAGCCAGCAGGGCGGGAATCACCGCCACCGAAGGGTGGCCGGTGAAGGCGATATTGACGTCGTCGTAATCCAGCGCGTGGGACGCCGAGCCGTTGAGCAGGGCGGCTTGCAGCATGGAGGTTTTGAAGGGATGGCCGATCACGGAAGCTTCCGGCTTGCCCCCCTGCTCTCCGATTTCCTCCGCCAGGATGCGGGTCAAGGGCTCGGGGGCTCCCGCCAGGGTGACCGCCAGCCAGTCCAGCAGGCATTGGCGGGTGAGCCGCCGGATGTCCTGGGGCAGATCCTCGAAGCCCAGGGTTCGGGCCCGCTCGGCCAGAGTCGCGGTGACCGGAACATCCCGCGGGGAAATAGCTTGGGAGGGAACAGCGCTCACGATAACCCCCTTGGATCGTTTTGAAATTCGGCATCCCCCGAGCCTGGGAGACAATCCGCCGATACTAACCAAGGGGCAAAGGGGTGTCAAAGAGCAGTCTTGCCGAAAGAGCGCTCAGGGTCGCCCCGGCCCAAGATGTCTTGGCCGGATGCGCGGATCAGTGGAATCGGAAAACGATGCTGTAAGCGACAAACCAGAGCAGGATGCTGTTGACCAACACCAGCACGGAAACGTCCTCTCGGATATGCCGGAGGTCCCAGCGCTGCTGATTTTCCGAGGGCGGCTGTTGCGCGTCGTTCCGTTGGTATTCCTTGAGCAGCCACGAGCGTCGGGCCACCCATACAAACCATCCGATGAGCGCCAGAAGAAACAAACCGGTTTTGATCCAAGCTAAGTTGTCCATTGCTTCCCTCCCTGTTGGTAACGACCGCCCATGATATACGTCGCTAGGCGGGATCGCCATGTTCCCGCCGCAAAATTCGGGGGCCCGCCGCCCGCAGGGCCGATCCAAAGCCATCACGGCAGCACCTTGCCCGGATTGAGTATCCCGTTGGGATCAAACGCCCGCTTGATGTTTTTCATCAGGGCCAGGGTCACGGGATCAATTTCCTTGGAGACGAAAGGACGTTTTTCCCGGCCCACCCCGTGTTCCCCGGAGAGGGTGCCTTCCAGAGCGATGACCAGATCGAACACTTCTTCCAGGCAGGCTTCGCCGCGGCGCATGGCTTCGCGGTCGTCGGGATTCAACAGTAGATTGACATGGATGTTGCCGTTGCCGGCGTGGCCGAAGTTGATGTTGGTAACCTGGTGCTTGGCGCTCAGGGCCGCCAATCCTTCCAGCAGTTCGGGCAAGCGGGAGACGGGAACGGCGATGTCTTCGTTGATTTTCTTGGGGGCGATGTCCCGCAACAGCGGCGAGAGGGTCTTGCGGGCGGCCCACAGCGCGTCGGGGTCCGGAGTGGGCTCGGCTTGCAGCAGGCCGGGGTTGCGGCAGGCTTCCAGGATGGCGGCTTGGGTTTCGCGGATGTCCTCGACGGAGCCGTCCACTTCGATCATGAGCAGCGCTTGGGCCGCGGCGGGAGCCAGTTCGGGACGGCGGGAGCGCACCAGCCCCAGGGAGCCCCGGTCCATGAATTCCAGCGCGCTGGGCAGCCGAGGCTGAGCCATGATGCGGGTGACGGCCTGGGCGCAGTGGGCCGCGTCCCGGTAGGTGGCGGTGATGCCGGCGGTGCGCAACGGCGCGGGAGTGAGCTTGAGCGTCGCCTCCACGATCACCGCCAGAGTGCCTTCCGAGCCGACCAGCAAGCGGGTCAGATCGTAGCCCACGACGCCCTTGGTGGGCAGGCTGCCGGTGCGGATCAATTCTCCCGTGCCGGTCACCGCCTTGAGAGCCAGCACGTGGTCCCGGGCGGTGCCGTATTTCACCGCATGGGGGCCGCCGGCGCCGGTGGCGAGATTGCCGCCGATGCTGCTGTAGGCGGCGCTGGTGGGATCGGGGGGCCAAAAAAGGCCCTCCTGCCGGGCGGCATCCTGCACGGCCTGGTTCAGCACGCCGGGCTCGGCCACCAGCAGGCGATTGGCGGGGTCCAGCCGCAAGATGCGGTTCATCCGCTCCAAGGACAGCGCCACGCCGCCTTGCTCCGGGATGCTGCCGCCGGCGGTGCCGGTGCCCCGGCCGCGGGGCGTGACGGGGACCCGATGGGCGTGGCACAACGCCACGATGCCTTGCACCTCCTGGGCGGTCAGGGGAAAGGCCACCGCCTCGGGAGGAAAAATCTTGCGGCTGTTATCGTAGCCGTAGACGTAGCAATCCACTGGATCGGTGAACAGCCGGTCGGCGGGGAGCCGTTGTTGCAGCCGGCCGAGGAATCCTTCGGGAAGCATGGGAACGAAAGCAGGGTCGGGAGCTTCGGACCGAGGAACGGAGAATTTCGATCAGGCGTCGGGCCGGTCGAGGCGCCGCGCCGCGTAGCTGCCGGGGGCGTCTTCCAGGGCCGGCAAGGAACCCTGGCCGGGAACACGGGCCGGCGCCCGCCCCCCCCCATAACGGGCCACCCATTTATCCCAGTCGGGCCACCAGGAACCTTCGTGCCGCCGCGCTCCGTCCAACCAGGTTTCAGGATCGGCGGGCCGCTTCGGGTTGGTGCGATAGCCGTATTTCCTGGAGCCCGCCGGATTCACCACGCCGGCGATATGTCCCGAGCCCCCCAGCACGAATTTCACCTTGCCGGGCAGCAAGGCGGCGCCGTAGTAGGTGGATTGCCAGAGGGCAATGTGGTCTTCGGAGGCGGAAAGGAAATACGCCGGCGCCGAGATCCGGCTGACGTCGATGGGCTCTCCCGCCAGGGTGATGCCGCCGGGCTCCCGCAGTTTGTTGTGCAGATACATGTTGCGCAGATAAAAGCTGTGCATCTTGGCCGGCATGCGGGTGGAATCGGAATTCCAGAACAGCAGGTCGAAGGGCAGGGGGTCCTTGCCCAACAGGTAATTGTTGACCACGAAGGACCAGATGAGGTCGTTGGACCGCAGCATGTTGAAAGTCGCCGCCATTTCCTGGCCTTCCAGATAACCCCGCTCGTTCATGCGGCGCTCCAGGGCATTCAATTGTTTTTCGTCGATGAACACTCCGAGTTCGCCGGGTTCCCGGAAATCGATCAGGGACGCAAGGAAGGTGGCGCTGGCCACCCGCCGGTCTTTTCTGGCTTCGAGATAGGCCAGGGCGCAGGCCAGCAGAGTGCCGCCCAGGCAATAGCCCACCGCGTTGAGCTCGCGCTCGCCGGTGGCCAGCGCCACCGCCTCCATGGCGGCCAGCGCGCCTTCGGTGAGATAGTCGTCGAAGGTTTTGTCGGCGTGGCGCTGGTCCGGATTCACCCAGGACACGACGAACACCGTATGTCCTTGCTCCACGGTCCAACGCACGAAGGAATTATCCTGCCGCAAGTCGAGGATGTAATACTTGTTGATCCAGGGCGGGAAGATCAACAGCGGCCGCCGACGGACTTGCCGGGTGGTGGGCTGGTACTGGATCAATTGCATCAGGTCGTTCTGGAACACCACCTTGCCGGGGGTGGTGGCCACGTTCCTGCCCAATTCGAAGGCGGAGGTGTCGGTCATGCGGACCATGAGGGGGCCGCCCCGGCCGTTCTCCAAATCCTCCAGCAGATTTTTCAGGCCGTTGACCAAATTCTCGCCGCGAGTTTCCATCATGGCCCGCAACACCTGGGGATTGGTATGAACGAAGTTGCTGGGGGACAGGGCATCCAGATATTGCCGGGTGTAGAAATCCACCTTGCGGGCGGTTTGTTCGTCCAGCCCTTCCACGTCCTTCACCGTTTTATGGATGTGCCGGGCGGCGATGAGATAGGACTGCTTGATGAAATCGAAAGCGAAGTTCTGTTCCCAATCCGGGTGGCTGAACCGCTTGTCTCCCGGTTCGGACGCGGCGGCGGGCGCCGGTTGACCCAGCATCCGCAGCAGGGTGTGCTGCCAGAGCCGGGCGTAGTCCTGCCACAGGTCGAGTTGCGTCTGGGCAAGCTTCAGGGGATCGGCCAGCAGCTTGGCGCCCAGATCGAGAAAGGCTTGGCTTACCCCCGACTCGTCGGGCGCTCCTTGACGCTTGAGAAATTCCCCCACCAGGCGGGCGCCGACTTGGGCCGCGGCAACGGCGTCGAAAGCGGGGAAATCGCCTTGCTGAGCGGGCATCGAAATCTCCGGCCTTTAGCGGTTCAAGGCAAAACGGTACACCCTGTCTGGGCCAAGTTCCCGGCGGATTTCTCCGGCGTACATCAGGCAATTCAGGTGGGCGATGGCCTCCCCCATGGCGAAGAACATTTGCCGCTCGTCCATTTTTCTGCGGAACAGCACGGGAACCACTTCCGCCGCCGACTTGGGCGTGGTCAAGGCGCTTCGCAACTCCTCGAAGCGAGCGTCATGGTGAGCGATCAGGGCCTCGGCACGGATAGGCAAGCCGCGAAACGCCTTGCCGTGGGAAGGCAGCACCAGGGTAGCGGCGGGCAGCGTCCGGTAGCGGCGGGCGGAATCCAGGAACAATTGCAGCGGATTGCCGTCGGGCTCGGTGGGCCAGACGCTGATATTGGTGGTGATGCGGGGCAGCACCATGTCTCCGGAGATCATCACCTTGAGCTTTTCGCAGTAATAGGCGGCGTGCTCGGGCGCGTGGCCATAGCCCATGATGACTTGCCAGGCGTTGCCGTCGATGACGATTTGTTCATTGTCCATGACGCGACGGTAATAGCTGGGGAGTTCCGGCACCCCCATCTGGTAGGCGTCCCGGCGCATGTCCATCTTATCCAGATAGGATTCCGACAGGCCGTGGGCCCGGAACAGGCGGTACATGCCGTTGGTCCGGTAGGCCGCTCCGCCGGACCAGACCAGGTGGGCCGCCATGAACTCGCCCAGGGATATCCAGACTTTGACGCCCCAACGTTCGCTCAGCCAAGTGGCCAGACCGAAATGATCGGGATGGAAGTGGGTGATGAGCACCCGGTTGACGGGTTTGCCTTCCAGGTATTTATCGAAAATCCGCTCCCAGAGGACGCGGGTTTCGTCTCCGCCGCCGTAGCCGGTATCGACGATGGTCCAGCCCTCGCCGTCCCGCAGCAGCCAGAGATTGATGTGATTCAGTTCGAAGGGCAGCGGCATGCGCAGCCAATGCACTCCCGGGGCGACCTCCAGCAACTCTCCGGGGGCCGGCAAGGTGTCGCCGAAGGGATATTCCAGCGGGTCCGGAGGGGCAATGGAAACCGGCGCCCCGGACGGGGAAACGGCGGCGGCGGGATTAGGGGGGAGCATGGGCGAGGATTCCTGTTCCGATACGGATCGGCTAAACTCCCGCCACGGTGAGGGAACCGTGGCGGAAGCTGAGCCGGGGTTTCCCTTGAATACTACCGGGTTTCCCCAACCCAAACAACGCGCCCGCCACGCCAGGCTCAACCCAATGGGCAGGCTTTTGAGTTTTATGGCCGGAACCCCGGGGTCGCGTACTTTCGTTAGGAGCGCAAATCATGGAAAAGGATCCAGTCGTTATCGTCGGGTGCGCCCGCACCCCCATGGGGGGGTTTCAAGGCGCTTTGCAAGCCCTCTCCGCCTCAGAGCTGGGGAGCGCCGCCATCCGCGCCGCGGTACAGCGGGCCGGGGTGAAACCCGAGCAAGTCGAGGAGGTCCTCATGGGCAATGTGCTGGGCGCCGGCCAAGGCCAGGCCCCGGCGCGGCAGGCTTCCCTGGGAGGCGGATTGCCGCTGGCCACCGGCTGCACCACCCTCAACAAAATGTGCGGCTCGGGAATGAAGGCCGCCATGCTGGCGCGGGATCTCATCGTCGCCGGCAGCAACGACATCATGGTGGCGGGGGGCATGGAGAGCATGAGCAACGCGCCTTATCTGCTGACCAAGGTACGGGCCGGGCTGCGCATCGGCCACGGCGAGATCAAGGATCACATGTATCTGGACGGCCTGGAGGATGCCTACGACCAGGGCCGGTTGATGGGCAGTTTCGCCGAGGACTGCGCGGACCGCTATCAATTCACCCGCGAGGCCCAGGACCAATACGCCATCACCTCCTTGCTGCGGGCCCAGCAGGCCATCCAGGACGGTAGCTTTGCCGGAGAGGTCGTCCCGGTGGTCGTCAAGACCGCCAAGGGGGAAAGCAGCGTCGTCCAGGACGAGCAGCCCCTCAAGGCCAAGCTGGATAAAATTCCCCAACTCAAGCCCGCCTTCCGCAAGGATGGCTCGGTGACCGCCGCCAACTCCAGTTCCATTTCGGACGGTGCCGCGGCCTTGGTGCTGATGCGCAGGAGCCATGCCGAGAAACTGGGGCTGCGGCCCCTGGCGGCCATTCTCGGCCACGCCACCCACGCCCAGCAGCCCGGCTGGTTTAGCACCGCTCCGGTGGGCGCCATCAAGAAACTGCTGGAGAAGACCAACTGGTCGGCCCAGGACGTGGACCTCTACGAAATCAACGAAGCCTTCGCGGTGGTCGCCATGGCGGCGATGCGGGAACTGAATCTGCCCCACGACAAGGTGAATGTCCACGGCGGCGCTTGCGCCCTGGGCCACCCCATCGGCGCTTCCGGCGCCCGCCTCATCGTCACCTTGCTCGCCGCCTTGGAAAAATACGGGCTCAAGCGCGGGGTCGCCAGCCTGTGCATCGGCGGCGGGGAGGCCACGGCCATGGCCTTCGAGCGTCTTTGAAAATAAATTCCTTGGAGGAGGTTCTCATGAGCGCACCGGTCGAGTTCTACTTCGATTTTTCCTCCCCCTACGGCTACTTCGCCGCCTGCGGCATCGACGCCCTGGCCGCCAAGCACAGCCGCGAGGTGTCGTGGCGGCCGATCCTGCTGGGGGTGGTATTCAAAACCACCGGGGGCAAGCCGCTGCCCGAGCTTCCCTTAAAAGGCGATTACGCCCGCATCGACATGCACCGCTGCGCCCGGCAAGCGGGCATCCCCTTCAAGCTGCCGGCGAAATTTCCCATTGCCGCCCAGGTTCCCAGCCGGGCCGTCTACTGGGCCGAAACCCAAGGCCCGCGACGGGCCCGGCAATTGGGCTTGGCGTTGTATCGGGCGCTGTTCGCCGAGGGCCGGGACATCTCCGATCCGGAAGTCGCCGCCGACGTGGCCGCCGCCCAGGGGCTCTCTCGGCAAGCGGCCCTCGCCGCCCTCAACGACCCGGCCATCAAGGACCGGCTGCGCCAGGAAACCGAGAATGCGATGAAAAAAGGCGTGTTCGGCTCGCCCTATTTCATCGCCGACGGCGAGCCTTTTTGGGGCGCCGACCGCATGGAGCAACTGGATCGCTGGCTGGCCACCGGGGGCTGGTGAATTTATCCCCGGGGCGGGAGTGTTTATTTTTTTGTGATTGTGTATACAATATACTGATGGTCAGCGTTTCACTCCTCAAACCCCTGCCCGCCCGCTCGGCGCTGGCGGATGATATCCGCCACTGGCTGCGGGATTCGATCGTCAACCTGGACATCAAGCCGGGGGAGCAGCTCAATGAGTTGCTGCTGGCCGAGAAGCTGGGGGTTAGCCGTTCTCCCCTGCGGGAGGCCTTCCGGCTGCTGGAAGCGGAAGGCTTCGTGGTCCGGCAGTCGGGCAAGGGGGCCTATGTGCGGGAAGTGACGGCCAACGACGTGCTGGAGCTGTTCCCGGTGCGGGCCGCCCTGGAGGGGCTGGCGGCGGAACTGGCCGCCACCCGGCTCACCGACAAGGAATTGCGCGCACTGGGCAAGATCACCGAGAAAATGGCCCAAGCCGCCGAGCAGCGGAACGTGAAAGCCTACCAGCGGCTCAACTACGAATGCCACAAAGCCATCGTGCGGGGCGCCCATAACCGCCGCCTGGAAGAAATCATCAACAATCTCGGCCGGCAGGCCATGTGGTTCTTCTTCACCACCGTGTTGTTCAGGAAATCCATGGACTATGCCATGGACAGCCACCGCGAGATTTACCGGGCTCTGGAAGCTCGGGACGGCAAGCTAGCGGCTCAATGTATTAGCGAACACATTATCGAGAGCGGCAAAAAGATCCTCGGTTTGTTCCCTCTCGGGGCATCCGGCGGGACGACTTAAAAACCAGGGTTGTTTTTTAACTTTGTTCTGTATACAATATTCGATATCCAATATTCAATATTGAGTTACTCTCAGCTAATCGCGAGGCGTTGGATGCAGAATCAACGTCCTGATGCGATAGAGGACCAAGGCTGAATGGGAAAAAATCCTGGAAGAATACGATGTTCCCCACGCGGGCATCCTGACCATCAACGAGGCCTTGGAACAGCCCCACGCCCAAGCCCGGGAGATGGTGGTAACGGTGGACCACCCGAAAGCCGGGCCGATTCGTATGGTGGGGCGTCCCATAAAATATACGGGAGCGTCTCACGAACCCCTGGAACCCCCACCAGGGCTCGGGCAGGACACCCGTCAAATGTCTTGGGATACCCCCCCGAAACCCTGGACGCCTTGGAGCGCGAAGGGGTTGTCAACGCGTCGGATAACCCGGTAACAACTTAGTGAGCCATACGATGGACAACAGCACCATACGCGCCAGACTCCTCGATATCCGCGACTACGGCCAGGCTCGACGAGAATTTTCTTGGGAGGGTTTGTGGGAAATCATGGATGGCTCCCCGGCCCATCTCAACATCGCCCACGAGTGCATCGACCGTCATCCCGACACCACTATCGCGGCACGCATCCAATTCGCGGACGGTCACCGGGAGATTTACAGCTTCCGGGAACTCAAGGCATGGACTTCCCGCTTCGCCTATTTTCTCGGCCACGAGAGGATCGAGCGAGGCGATTGTATCGCCATCATGTTGGATCCTTCGCTGGAGTTCCTCGCGTGCAAATTTGGCGCCATGAAGCGTGGCGTCACTGTGGCGTTGCTTTCCACCCTGTTCGGGGCGGACGCCGTCCTCCAGCGGATTGAGCAGTGCAAACCCAAGCTATTGATCGTGCCGCCCGGCTCTAAAATCCGTCTTGGAGACCATCTCGGCGTGCGGGTGGTTGAGGCCGACGCCGCCCTGCGCACCGCTCTCGCGGCGGAACCCGACTCTTTTCCTGTCGCCGACACCTCCGCCGACGATCTGGCCTTCTATCTGTTCACGTCGGGGACGACCCGCAAACGGGCGGCGGCCATTCCACACCGCCATAGGGCCGTGGTCACGCTGATGCAAAGTGCCTTATACGGGTTTGGTATCCGCCCCGGTGACGTTTTCTTCTCCCCGTCTTCGCCGGCCTACGGCTTCAGCGCTCACACCTTGATTTCTCCTTTGGCATTGGGGGTTGGGGTGGGATCTTTGTCGGGCCCCTTCGACCCGATTCGCGTATTGGAAGCCCTGCAAGAATTCCGCATTACCAATCTTTGTGCCCCACCTACGGCCTACCGGGGGATCATGAAATCGGGGCGAATCGGTGACTATCGTCTAGTTCTGGAAAAAGCCACTTATTCGGGCGAACCCATGGATTCGACGACGGCGCAGTGGGTACAGGCGAATTTCAAGGTACCGGCGTGCGGCGTTTATGGCTCTGCCGAGGTCAGCACCTTTATCGGCAATTACCCCGGATTCGACGGCTTTGTTGTCAAGCCCGGCGCCCTGGGCAAGCCTTTTCCCGGCCGGGAAGTCACCATTCTAGACGAAACAGGAAAACCCTGTCCTCTCGGGGTTACCGGAGAGATCGCGATCCGCAAGCGTGGGGAATGGTTTCTCATCAAAGATCGGGGTTCGATGGATGAAGACGGCTACTTCTACCATGCAGGTCGCTCGGACGACGCCATCATCTCCGCCGGCTACACCATCAGCGCAACCGAAATGGAAGACGTCCTGTTCAGGCACAAGGACGTAAAGGACGTCGCCGTGATCGGAGCCAAGGACGAAATGCGCGGCCTGATTCCCAAGGCTTTTATAGTCAGCGACCGGCGTGGACCCGAGTTCGTCTCCGAGTTGCAGATGTTCGCCAAGGAGCACCTCGGCAAGCACGAATACCCCAGGGCCGTGGCTTTCCTGGAGGTCCTACCCCGCACCACCGCAAGCAAGATTGACCGCAAAATCTTGCGCGCCATGGATGCGGGCAACGACGAGCGGAGCGGTTTGGAAACCTGAACACTTAAACCCAAGCAAAAGGAATGATTACATGTCATCAGCACTTGAAGATCCCACCAAGCACCGGCATCACCAACCCATCACGGAAGAGGCCGTGGAAGAACTGCGTCGGAGGATAGGCGAAAAGATCTCCCCCCAGCCCGATCCATGGAACTACGAGGCGACGTGGGACACGATCCGGCATTTTGCCCATGGCGCAGGCGACGACAACCCCCTGTTCTGCGACCCGGAGTACGCCAAGACAACCCAGTATGGCGACATCATCGCCCCCCCGTCTTTTCTGTTTTCTTGCTCCCGAGTGGTCAGCGGCTGGATCGGCGGCCTGCCCGGGGTCCATGGCATGTATGGCGGCACCGAATTCGAATTCCATCGCACCGTCCGCCGTGGTGACTCCATTCGCACCGAAGCTTGGCTTGACGATATTAGCGAGAAGAACACCAAGTTCGCCGGTCGCTCAATCATCCAGACCTACCGGGTCGAATTCTTTAACCAACACGATCAGTTGGTAGCCCAAGGCAAAAGCTGGTTCTTTCGCACCGACCGGGATTCGACGCGTCGCCGCAACGAAAAGTACCAGGACATCGAGAAAATGCGCCAGCACGTATACTCCGACGAGGAGCTTACCCGCACCTACCGGCTCTACGATGAAGAGAGCGTCCGTGGCGCCGAGCCCCGCTTATGGGAAGACGTCAAGGTCGGGGAGAGTCTGCCGAGGATGGCCAAGGGGCCGATGACGGTAAGCGGATTCATCGCCTTTACCCAAGGATGGGGCGGAATTTACGTCCGCTCCAATAAGATCGCCTACAAGCAGATGAGGCGCCACCCGGCGCTCGGCATCAAGAACCGTTTCGGGATCCCGGACAACCCCGAACGCGTCCATTGGGAAACCGATTTTGCCCTGGAAGTCGGAGCTCCCGGCGCTTTCGACTACGGCCCGGAACGGGGCTCCTGGTTCATGCATCAGATTACAAACTGGATGGGGGACGATGGATTTATTGCCTTTCACACCTACAAGATCCGCCGCCACAACCCCGAAGGGGATCTTTTGTTCATCGACGCGAAGGTGACGCGCAAATTCGAGGAGGCTGGGCGCAAATTAGTGGAAATCGAACAAATTGCTCATAACCAAAACGATGAGCTTTCGGCTTTTGCTACAGGCCGTGTTGTTCTGCCATCTCGGGGTTGAGGGGAATCATGAAATTATGAAATTGCCAATGAAGTTTATCGGGTTATTAGCAAATGGAATGCTGGCTCTGGCTCTGGCTTTGGGCCCTATTGAGGCTGGGGCCCAGACCTATCCTTCTAAACCGATCCGAATTATCTTGCCCCAGGGTGCCGGCGGCAGCACCGATATCGTCGCCCGGATGATTGCCCAGAAGCTGGGGGAATCCTTAGAGCAGCACGTGGTGGTGGAGAACCGGCCAGGCGCTGCTGGGATCATCGGCGTGGATGCCGTGGCCAAAGCGGCTCCCGATGGTTATACGATTCTGCTTGGTTCCAGTACTATGATGGCTGCCAACATTAGCCTATACAGTAAGCTGCCTTTCGACCCGGTGAAGGATCTAACGCCGCTGGCCATGGCTGCCGCGGCTCATTTTGTGTTTGCCGTGCATCCGTCGGTGCCAGCCAACAACATAAAGGAGCTGATCGCTCTGGCCAAAGCCGAACCCGGTAAACTCAACTATGGTTCTGGAAGCAGCTCGGCTCAGATCTGCGTCGAGATGCTCAAATCCTTGGCCAGAGTGGATATCACCATGGTGCCTTACAAGAGCTCTTCCCAGGCCTTGAATGATTTGATGGCGGGACAGGTGCAGCTGGTATGCGAGCCCCCGACGACCGCAGTGCCCAACGCCAAGGCTGGCAGGCTGAGGATCCTGGCGATCACGAGTCCAGAGCGCACCAGTATTGCCCCAGAATACCCTACAGTGGCGGAGGCAGGTGTGCCGGGGTTTGAGTACGAGGCCTGGGTCGGTTTCTTCGCCCCGGCCGGGATCCCCAAAAATATTGCCGCTAAATTGAGTGCCGAAATCGTCAAGGTACTGGAGCAGCCCGATTTGGTAAAAAAAATAAAGAGTGTCGGATTCAAGCCGATCCCCGCCAGCGCCGAACAATTGGCGGCCATTCAGAAGGCTGAAATAGCTCGATTGGCGAAGGTTATCAAAGAAGCTGGGATCAAGGTCGAGTAGCCATTTTCGGCGACATCCTTATTCCGGAGCACGTAGTTTCCTCTTCCCAGGGTTAATGATCCAAGGTTGATCGCCTGGGGTGCGCCACTGCGCCACCCGGAAAAAAACTGGTGGGGCCGTTAGACTAAATTGATCGTTACATACCAAGAAGGAAGTCGCTATGTATTTATTTAGCTATCGAGTGATTTTTAGATTATCTTACGCTGTGGCCCTGGCTGTTTTTACCTTCGCTCTCGCCAGTCATGCAGTCGCCCAAGCCTATCCGGCCAAGCCGATTCGCATGATAGTCCCCTATCCTGCCGGGCAGGGCACCGACATCATGGCCAGAACTATCGCGGAGCGCCTGTCCGAGCGCCTTGGGCAGCGGATAGTCATAGACAATCGGCCGGGGGCCGGGGGCAATATCGGCACTGAACTGGCGGCGAAAGCGATCCCCGATGGTTACACCTTGGTCATGGGAACTACCGCCACTCACGCAATGAACGCCAGCCTCTACAGCAACATTCCTTTCGACCACGTTAATGATTTCGCGCCCATCATCCTGGTAGGCGCGTTCCCGATGATGCTGGTGACTCATACGGGGATTCCCGCCAGCTCGGTACAGGATGTCATCAAGATGGCCAAAGCAAGCCCCGGGATGTTGAACTTCGGCGTGGGAAGCACTAGTTCACGGGTCTCAGTTGAACTTCTGAAGCGAACGGCCGGCATTGATGTGGTGCCGGTGCTTTATAAGGGCGCCACGGCGATGTTCACCGATCTCATCGGAGAGCGCATCCAATTCGGATTCGAGACCGTCAGCGCGGCACTGCCCCAGATTAAAGCCGGCAAGCTCAAAGCCATAGCCGTCACCGCCCCCAAGCGCACTGAGTTGGCGCCGGGCCTACCCACCTTCGCCGAATCCGGGCTGGCAGGCTACGACGTCGTGGTCTGGGTCGCTTTATTCGCTCCCAAGGGGACTCCTGGGGAGATTGTGGCAAAACTCAATGCTGAAGCGGAAAAAATCCTCCAAACCACCGAGATGCGCCAGCGAATGGTCACACTCGGCTATGACCCTGTCGGAGGGACCCCTGAGCAACTTGCTGCCTATGTGAAATCCGAAACCCAGAAATGGTCGCAGGCCATCAAGGAAGCTGGAATCAAGGTCGAGTAGCCGTTTTCGGAGAGGCCCTTATTCCGGGGCGAACACCGCTTACCATGTGGATCGCCGCTTTTTCATTCGGAGAAGGAGTCGTATCGTTTAGATTGGGCGGTAGTCGGCCCTAGGTGTTTGCCGATCCCCAGGCGCAGGCACCGGCATGTTCAAAACCAGTGGAAGGTTAAATTTGAGGAATTCGTAGGGGTACCCTTAAGAGGAGGAATTACCATGGATCGAAGCAAAGCACTAACATGTTTCATTGTAGGAATTTTTGCCATTATCGTTATAGCATCCCAGTCCGCCACGGCCCAGGATAGGAAGCTGGTGCTCAGGGTCGCCGACCAGTTCCCCGTAAACCATTTTATACCACGCTACGGTATTAAACCCTGGATGGAACAGGTGACCAAGGCCACCAATGGGGAAGTTCAGTTCGAATACTATCCTGCGGAGCAATTGGGCAAAGCCAAAGATTTGCTGTCCCTGGTGCAGTCCGGGGTAGCCGATATCGTATTGTTTGCGCCGTCTTATGCTTCCGACAAAATGCCGCTGGCTGCGGCGCTGGAATTACCCGGCATGTTCGACAGTTCCTGCCAAGGAACCACCATGCATTGGAAGTTGGCCAAGGAAGGAGGATTCCTTGCTCAGCGGGAATATGCTCCCAATGGCATACGGGTGCTGTTTTCACCCATGCTTCCCCCTTATAAAATGGTTTCAGCGAAGCGCAAGATCGAGAATCGCGGGGATATCAAGGGCATGAAGTTGCGCATCTTGGGGGGGGCAATGGAACTGACCATGCACAAGTTGGAAGCAGTGGGTATAAAAATAGTGAGTTCCGATTTGTTTGAGGCTATCTCCCGAGGCACTCTGGACGGTGCCATCTTTTCCCATAGTGGGACGGTGGCCTACAACCTCCCGGCTAAATATGTCACCGCCAGAGAAAGCTTCGGTTCAGCGGTAACGGTCTTCATCATTAGCGAGAACCGCTGGAAGCAGCTTCCCGATCATGTGAAGAAAGCGATGACGGAGGCGGGGGAGGCAGCCAACCACAGTGTATGCGCCGGGATGGACAAGGAGGAAGCTGATGCCCTGGAAAAACTTAAGCAGAATGGAGTGACGGCGGTACGCTGGTCGGCTGCGGATAAAAGGGAAATGGACGCGGTACTAGCGTCGGTGGCCGACGAATGGGCCGCGGAACTGGACAAGCGGGGCAAACCCGGCAGCGAAGTTCTAAAAGCCGTTCTGAAAGCCCGCAGCGGCCGTTGAGGCATGCCAGCAATTCGGTATCCCGTATTGAAATGGACCACGAAAAAGAAATAGCAGAGCGGATTCCTGAAACAATGTTTAATGGTGGAGGGTCGATCAATGTTCCAGGATATGGGTGATTCAGAACGCCCCTTCGAAGGCGTCCGCATTCTTGATTTCACACGGTACTTCGCAGGCCCCGTTGGTACGTTTCAGTTGGCCTTGTTGGGAGCAGACGTCATCAAGGTTGAGTCGATTGAAGGCGAGGACTTGCGTTACGATCAATTGGCGAGTAGAGAATGGGGGGATCGTGGTATGTCTCCAGGGTTTCTCGCCGTAAACGGCAACAAGCGTAGCCTCGCCATTGATCTACGGCAGTCTAAGGGAATCGAAGTCGTCAAACGGCTGGCGAAAAATGTTGATGTCGTATGGGAGAACTTTCGACCTGGTGTAATGGACCAGCTCGGCCTGGGCTATACGATGCTTAGAGAAGCTAATCCGGGGCTGATTTATTGCGCTGTGACCGGCTTCGGTCAAACCGGACCCGAAAAATACACAGCCGCTTTCGATGGTAAAGTGCAAGCGATGTCCGGCATGATGTCCCTCAACGGCGAGCCCGAACAGGGTCCCATGCGTGTCGGCTTACCCGCATGTGATTTAATCGGAGGACTGACGTCAGCATTTGCCGTCTCCAGCGCTCTTTACCAGCGTACCCGGACTGGCAGAGGGCAGTTCGTCGACGTGGCGATGCTCGATGCCACGCTTAGTGCGTTAATGGCGCCGAACATAGTCGAGTACACGGTCACGGGGCACGTTCAAAAACAGTATGGGAACCTTTCTGTGTCAAATAAGCCAACTAGCGATCGTTTTCGCTGCGGCGACGGATACATCATGTTGGCTGCGGTACGCGAAAAACACTTCGTCAATTTGATGCGCATTTTAGGACGAGAAGACGTACTCGATGATTCCCGCTTCAAAGACTGGTCGTCGCGGAGAAAAAATGCTCGTTTACTGCGAGAAATCATCGAGACAGCAATGGCGAATAGCACCCCAACAATCTGGGAAGAACGATTAACTAAGGCGGACGTTCCATGTGCTACCATACATACTATCGATCAGATCGTTGCTCATCCTCAGCTTCAACGCCGCAATATCTTACAAAGAGTGGAAAGCCGATTTGGACCTCTTACGCTCGTCGGATCGGGTTTTGAACTCGCCTACGGTACTGGTCGCATCAAGCAGCCCCCACCCCAATTGGGCGAACATACGGAGAAGATTCTTATAGATGCTGGTTATAGCTTAGGAGACGTCGGTAGCCTGCGCGAAGCAGGGATAATACTTTAATTTTCTGTGTCATAAGTGTCATCATGCGTTTTTCCGTCAGCGCCGGCTATCGCATCGGTCCGACCGAAATCGAGGAATGCATCTTCCGTCATCCGGCGGTGGCCGACGTGGCGGTGGTGGGCGCTCCCGACCCGATACGGGGTTCGGTGGTGAAGGCCTTCGTGGTGGCCAAACCCGGCTTCGCTCCCGGCGAAAGCCTCAAGGAGGAAATCCAGCTTCTGGTGAAAACCCGCCTCGCCGCCCATGAATATCCGCGGCAAGTCGAGTTCGTCGCCGATTTGCCGCGCACCGTCACCGGCAAGATTCAGCGCCATCTGCTGCGGGCGCGGGAGGCGGGATGACGTTATCGGGACTCACGGTGCTGGAAGCGGGCGAATTCGTCGCCGCCCCCTATTGCGGCCGGCTGCTGGCGGACCTGGGAGCGCGAGTCATCAAGCTGGAGCCCCCCGGCGGGGACATTTCCCGGCGCTACGGGCCGTTTCCCGGCGGGGCGCCGGATCCGGAAAAAAGCGGCCTGTTCACTTTCCTCAACACCGGCAAGGAATCGGTGGTAGCGGATTTCGCTGACCCGGCCAGCCGCGAGCAGGTCCAGGCACTGGCGGCCCGGGCCGACGTCTGGCTCACCGGCCATCCCCGCCGCGGGCTTGCGGAGCAGGGCTTGGACTGGGATGCGCTGAGCCGGGCCAACTCCCGGCTGGTGTACTGCGCTCTGAGCACCTTCGGCTGGAGCGGGCCCTATCGGGACCGGCAAGGAGGCGGGCTCCATGCCTCGGCGTTGGCCGGCGTCACCTGGGCCATCGGCCAGCCGGGGCGGCCGCCCTTGCAATTGCCCCTGGCCCAGGCCGATTTCCAGGGCGGGGTGAACGCCGCCTGCGCCATCCTGGTGGCCTTGTACAGCCGGCGCCGGAACGGCGCGGGCCAGTTCATCGATGTGGCCTTGGCCGAGGTCTTGGCGAATTACGCCGGGATCGGCTCCACCTTATATCTCTATCACGGGCTGCAATGGCGCCGCGACGGTCAGCGGGCCTCGGGGTCCATGGGGCCCTATCCGCTGGGCATCTTCCCCTGCAAGGATGGCTTGGTGGTGCTGATCGCCCGCACCCCCAGGGACTGGGACCGGTTTCTCAAGGCCATGGGCTCGCCGGCCTGGGCGGCCAATCCCCGCTACCGGGACCAAGTGGCCATGGGCCGGGATTATCCCGACGAGGTGGATGCCTTGGTGAGGGAGCTGCTCAAGGATTACAACCGGGAGGAGTTGTTCCGCATGGCCCGGGAGCAGGGCTTTCCCCTGGCGCCGCTGCGCACCATTCGGGATTCCCTGGAAGACACTCAATTCGCCCACCGGGGCTTTTTCGAGACCGTGGAATTGCCGGGCATCGGCCCGGTGAAGCTGCCGCGGCTGCCTTTTCAGTTTTCCTCGGTAAAGCCCAGGCCCCTGGCCGCGCCCCCGCGCTTGGGCCAGCACACCGCGGCGGCGCTGCGGCGACTGTCCAATCCAGGTTAAACGGAGAGCCCATGTTGCCCTTGCAAGGATTGCGGGTGCTGGATTTGGGATGGGTCTGGGCGGGCCCCATGGCCGCGTGCTATCTCGCCGACCTGGGAGCGGAGGTCATCAAGCTGGAGCATACCGAGCGGCTGGACAATTCGCGGTTGCGGGGCGCGCCCATCATCGACGGCAAAAAATTCTCCATCCCCGGTAAATCCATCGAGCTGGGACCGTACTACCATAGCTCCAACCGTCACAAACTCTCCGCCCGGCTCAATCTCAAGCACCCGCGGGGCGCCGAGCTATTCCGGGCCCTGACGGCGAAGAGCGACATCGTGCTGGAGAACTTCACCCCCGGCACCTTGGAAGATCTGGGGCTGGATTACCCCGCCCTCAGCCGGGTCAAGCCGGACCTAGTGATGATCTCGCTGTCCACCGCCGGTCAGACCGGGCCCATTTCCGATCTGCGGGGTTACGCCCCGGTGATTTCCGCCTACTCGGGGATGGAATCCCTGGTGGGATACGAAGGAGAGCCCCCCACCGGGATGCTGAACTTCGGCCTCAACGACGCCAGCTCCGGCGTGCATGCCCTGTTCGCCATGCTGGCGGCCCTGCTTCACCGTGACGCAACCGGCCAGGGCCAGTACATCGACCTGTCCCAGATGGAGGTGGGCGCGGCCCCGCTGGCCGAAGCGATGCTGGAATATCAGTTCAACGGCACGATCATGCAGAGCATCGGCAACAGCCATCGGCTGCACTGTCCCCACGGCGTGTTTCCCTGTGCCGGGGAGGATCGCTGGGTCGCGCTGAGCGTCGAAAACGATCCGCACTGGCAAGCTTTGCGGACCGCGTTGGGCGACCCGGAATGGGCGCGGGACGAGTCCTACCGCGCTGCCGCCGGCCGGCTCGCCGCCCGATCCCGGCTGGAGGCGGAGCTGGCTCGCTGGACCGCCGCCCGGAGCCGGGAAACGGCGGTCGAGCAACTCGTCGCCGCGGGAGTGCCCGCCACCCCGGTGCTGTCCATGGAAGAGCAATTCGAGGATCCCCATTTCGCCGCCCGGCAGATACGGCAGAAAACCGTCCATCCCTTGCTGGGGGAGGAAATGCTGTACCGCCTGCCCTGGCAAATGTCCGCCACGTCCATCTCCATTCGGGGTTCCGCTCCGCAGCTCGGAGAGCACGACGATTACGTCTACGGCGAGATCCTCGGCCTCGACGCCGAAACCATCCGTGGCCTGCAACAAGAAAAAATCATCTACTGATCATCCACCGAAAGGAACCATGCCCATGTCCAGCGACAAGAGATTTCCCGTCATTACCGATCAAGCCCTGGCCGAATTGCGCCAGCGCATCGGCAAGAAGCTAGAGAAGCAGGTCATCTGGATCAGCGAGTGCAGCGAGGACGCCATCCGCCACTATGCCCACGGCATCGGCGACGACAACCCGCTGTGGTGCGATCCCGAGTACGCCAAGAGCACCCGCTACGGTTCCCTGCTGGCGCCGCCCTCCATTCTCCACGCCATGACCCCCATGAACGCCTTCCAGGGGCTGCCGGGAATTCACGCCATGTACGCCGGCGGCGATTGGACTTGGCATTCGCCCATGCGGGTCGGCGACAAGATTCGCACCGAGACCGCCCTCAAGGATCTCATCGAGCGCAAAACCCGGTTCTCCGGCCGCTCCATCCAGCAAGTGGTGCATTTCGATTTCTACAACCAGCGCAATGAAAAAGTGGCGGAATGCGACCAATGGGCCTTCCGCACCGAACGGGACACGGCCCGGGAAAAAGGGGTCAAGTACAAGAACCTGAAACCCCCCAAAGTTTACAGCGACGAGGAAATCCAGCGGATCACCGAAGCCTATGCCAATGAAGCCGTGCGGGGCCGGGATACGCTCTACTGGGAAGACGTCAAGGTGGGCGACGCCCTGCCTTCCATCCTCAAGGGTCCCATGACCATCACCGGCTTCATCGCCTACGTGCAGGGCTGGGGGGGCATCTTCGTCCGCGCCCACAAGCTGGCCTTCAAGCTGTTCCGCAGCGCTCCCGGCTCGGCCATCCCCAACTCCCGCAACATCCCCGACGTCCCGGAGCGGGTTCACTGGGAAAACGAGTTCGCCACCCGGGTGGGAGCCCCGGCGCCTTACGACTACGGTCCCGAGCGCATCTCCTGGATGAGCCACATCATGACCAACTGGATCGGCGACGACGGCTGGCTGCATCGGCTCGACGCCCGCATCCGCCGCCACAACCCGGAAGGCGATTTGCTCACCCTCACCGGCAAGGTCACCGATAAGCGGGAGGAGCAAGGCAAGGCCACGGTGACCTGCGCATTGCGAGCCGAGAACCAAGACGGCGAGCTGTCCTGCGAAGGCACCGCGGTGGTCATCCTCCCCCGCAGGCAGTCCGCCTAGTCCTCAATATTTCCGGAGCCATCATGCAGCAGCAGCAAAAATCCATCGAGCACTTTCCCACCATCAACGACGCCGCCCTTGAAGACTTGCGCCGCCGCATCGGCGTGAAGATCGTCCACACTCTGGAACCCTGGGTGTCGGAGGCGAACCGGGACGCCATTCGCCACTATGCCCACGGCATCGGCGACGACAACCCGCTGTGGTGCGATCCGGAATACGCCCAGAACACCCGTTACGGCACGATCATCGCCCCCCCCAGCTTCCTCTACGCCGCCAACCGCATCGTCAGCGGCTACGTGGGGGGCTTGCCGGGAGTCCACGCCATGTTCGCCGGCACCGACTGGACTTGGCTGCTGCCGATCCGGCGCAACGACGAAATCAAAAGCGCGGCTTATCTCAAGGATCTGATCGTGCGGCAGACCCGCTTCGCCGGCCGCGCGGTGCAGCAGATCTACCATGTGGATTTCTACAACCAGCGCGACGAGAAAATCGCCGAAGCCGATTCCTGGTGTTTCCGCACCGAGCGCCAGACCGCCCGGGACAAAGGGACCAAATACAAGGATCTCAAGCCCAAGAAGATTTATACCGCCGAGGAAATTCAAGCCATCTCCGAAGCCTATCTGAATGAAGAAGTACGAGGCGCCACCCCGCGCTACTGGGAGGACGTGAAAGTCGGCGACACCTTGCCCTCCATCGTCAAGGGCCCCATGACCGTGACCGGTTTCATCGGCTATGTGCAGGGCTGGGGCGGACTTTACATCCGCGCCCACAAAATCGCCTTCAAGACCTTCGCGGCTCACCCCAACCTGGGCATTCCCAACGCCCAGAACATCCCCGACGCCCCGGAGCGGGTGCATTGGGAGGAAGCCCTGGCCCGCGCCGTGGGCACCCCCGATCCCTACGACTACGGCCCCGAGCGCATCTCCTGGATGGGACATCTGATGACCAACTGGATCGGCGACGACGGCTGGCTGTCCCGCCTCAATGCCAAGATCGTGCGCCACAACCCGGTGGGGGATTTGCTCACGATCAACGGCAAGGTGGTGGGGAAATTCGAGCGGGACGGCGAGGGTTTCGTGGTCTGCGACCTGCTGGCCACCAACCAGGACGGCGAACGTTCCTGCGAAGGCCAAGCCGAGGCCCGCTTGCCGCGCAAGGGAGGCTAGCCGCCCGGCTATCGATGTTGCTTAACCGAAGAGGAGGCACCAATGAAAAGCTTGGCCATCATCGTTTCATCCATGCTGCTGGGGGTCGCGGCGATCCTGCCGGTGAACGCCCAGACCTATCCCACCAAGCCGGTTCGCCTGGTGGTGCCTTATCCCGCCGGCCAGGGCACCGACATCATGGCCCGAGCCATCGCCGAGCGCTTGGCGGAACGTCTCGGGCACCAGGTAGTAATAGACAACCGGCCGGGGGCCGGCGGCAACATCGGCACAGACCTGGTCGCCAAGGCCGCTCCCGACGGCTACACGTTGCTGATGGGGACCAACGCCACCCATGCCATGAACCCCAGTTTGTACGGCAACATTCCCTTCGATCCCATCAAGGATTTTTCCCCCGTCATTCTCGTGGGCACCCTGCCGCTGATCCTGGTGGCGCATCCCTCGATTACAGCCAATTCGGTCAAGGAGGTCGTGGATCTTGCCAAAGCCAGGCCCGGCGCCTTGAATTTCGGCATCGGCAGCACCAGCTCACGGGTATCCGCTGAATTGTTCAAGCGCCTAACGGCCATCGACATCGTCCCGGTGCTCTACAAAGGGGCCACGGCGATGTTCACCGACCTGATTGGCGGCCAAATTCAGTTGGGCTTTGAAACCGTGGCCACGGCTCTGCCCCAGGTGAAGGCTGGCAAGGTCAAGCCCATCGCCGTCACCAGCGCCAAGCGCACCGATCTGGCCCCCACGGTTCCCACCTTTGCCGAGTCAGGCCTGGCGGGCTACGACGTGGTGGGATGGAATGCGCTGTTCGCCCCCAAGGGCACCCCTCCCGAGATCGTCGCCAAGCTCAACGCCGAAATCGGCAAGATCCTGCAAACCCCGGAGATGAAGCAACGCATGGCCTCCATCGGCTTCGATCCGGCGGGAGGCAGTGCCGAGCAGTTGGCCGCCTATGTGCGCACGGAAAGCGACAAGTGGGGCCAGACCATCAAGGCGGCCGGGATTCGGGCGGATTAGTCCGAGGGGGGCGACGATGCAAGCCGCGGAATGGGCCGGACCTCTGGCGGGGGTTAAGGTACTCGATCTGTCTTTGATGGTGGCGGGGCCCTATACCACGACCCTGCTCGGCGACCTGGGCGCCGAGATCTGGAAGGTCGAGCCGCCCTGGGGAGACGGCACCCGCAGCATGGCGCCGTACGTGAACGGGGAGAGCCACTACTTCATCGCCATCAACCGCAACAAGAAAAGCCTGGCGGTGGATCTGAAACAGCCGCGGGGCGCGCAAGTCATCCGTGATCTGGTGCGCCGCGCCGACGTGCTGGTGGAGAACTTCCGGCCCGGGGTCATGGATGCCTTGGGGCTGGACTACGGGACCTTGGCGGAGCTCAATCCGCGGCTCATCTATTGCTCCATCACCGGCTTCGGCACAGACAGCCCATTGCGGGACAAGCCTTCTTACGACATCGTCACCCAGGCGTTGAGCGGCGCCATGAGCGTGAACGGCGATCCCGACGGCCCGCCGCAAAAAATCGGGCTGCCGCTGGGAGACTTGGTAGGCGGGATCTACGGCTCCCTGGGCGTGGTCGCCGCGCTTTTCGAACGGCAAGCCGGCAGTGGCGGCGGCCGGCACATCGATCTCAGCCTGGTGGATGGGATGCTGGGAATGCTGGGATACTTTGCCCAGATTTATTTCGTCACCGGAAAGAACCCGGGGCGCGCCGGCTCCAAGCACCCGGCTTTTTCTCCCTACGGCAGCTATCCCACCGCCGACGGGCACATCGTCATCGCTTGCCTGACCGAGACCTTCTGGGCCAATTTCGCCAAAGCGCTGGAGCACCCCGATCTGCTCGACGACCCGCGCTTCACCGTCAACGAAGCGCGCCTCAAAAACCGGGATGCGCTGGACGCCGAAGTCAGCGCCGTCATGCGGCGGCGGCCGATGGCGGAATGGCAAGCCATCCTGGAAGCCCACGACGTGCCCCATGCCCCCATCCTGGGCGTCGGGGAAGCCTTGGAACAGCCCCATGCCCGGGCCCGCGACATGGTGGTCACGGCGGACCATCCGCGGGCCGGAACCCTGCGCATGGTAGGACGGCCGATCAAATATGTGGGCATGCCGCAACGCCCCCTGGATCCACCGCCCATGTTCGGGGAGCATACGCGGCAAATATTGGCCGAAGAATTGGGGTACGCAGAGGAGGTGATCAATGCGCTGGAGCAAGATGGGACCATCAATCGTCAGCAATGACATACAACGTAGCTTAACTCAGGAGATCAACCATGGACTTTGAATTCATTCTTTACGAGAAGGACCCGAAAGCCCACATCGCCCGGGTCACCATGAACCGCGCCCACAAGCTCAACTGCCTGACCCAGGAAATGTACAAGGAAATCGGCATCGCCATGGAGGATGCCGAGGACGACGACGATATCAAGGTCATCATCCTGCGGGGCGCGGGCAACAGCTTCTCCACCGGCCAGGACTTGAGCGAGGTCGGCTTCATCTACGGTTTCCAGGGCCACGGCAAGGCGCGGCGCCCTAGCCAGAAGCGGCGCATGGCGGTGGACAAGCGCTGGATGGAAAACCTCGCCAAAGTGTTCTATTGCAACAAGGCCACCATTGCCCAAGTGCAGGGCCATTGCCTCGGCGCCGGCCTGGATCTGTTCATGTCCTGCGACCTGTCGGTGGTGGCAGAGGATGCCCAGTTCGGTCATCCGGGACAACGGCTGGTGGGACCGGCCTTCGATTTCAACATGCCGCTCTACCTGTGGAAGCTGGGCCCCACCCTGGCCAAGAACATTCTCTTCACCGGTGACTCCATCAGCGGCCGCGACGCCGAGCGCTGGGGCATCGTGACCAAGGTGGTGCCGGCCGATCGCCTGGAGGCGGAAACCGAGACCCTGGCCCGCAAGGTGGCGCTGATGCCGGGGGACGGCATCGTCATGGGCAAGGCCGGCCTGCGGCTGGCGGCCGACATCATGGGCATCGGCGCGGGCTATTCCTACGGCCCCATCGCGCATACCTGGGGCACCAACCTGCGCTTCGAGGCCGACGAACACAACTTCTTCCGCGCCCGGAGCGACAAGGGCGCGCGGGAGGCCTTCCACGAACGCGACCAGCGGTTCGCCGAAGCAGAACAGCGCAACAAAGAGGGCTCCAAGTAGCCGCTCCCCGCTCGTTCAGGTGGGGGGATCGGGATGTTCAAACCAGTGGAAGGTTAAATTTGATGAATTCATAAGCTTTAAGGAGGAATCACCATGGATCGAGGCAAAGCGCTAAAAGTTTTTGCCGTGGGAATTCTGGCTGCCATCGCCCTGTCATCCCCACCCGCCACGGCTCAGGATAAGAAACTGGTGCTCAGGGTGGCCCACCAATTCTCCCCAAGCGACACCCGCTACGATGTCAAGCCCTGGATGGAGCAGGTGACCAAGGCCACCAACGGGGAAGTCCAGTTCGAATACTACCCTGCGGAGCAATTGGGCAAAGCCAAGGATTTGCTGTCCCTGACGCAGGCCGGGGTAGCGGACATCGTACTGTTCGTGCCGTCTTATGTTTCCGACAAAATGCCGCTGACCGCGGCGCTGGAATTGCCTGGCCTGTTCACCAATGCTTGCCAGGGAACCCTTGCCCATTGGAAGCTGGCCAAGGAGGGAGGCATTCTCGCTCAGCGGGAATACGCCCCCAACGGTGTGCGGGTACTGTTCTCCATCGTTACCTCTCCCTATCACCTGATCTCGGCGAAGAACAAGATCGAAAGCCTCAAGGATATCGAGCGCATGAAGGTGCGCGTCCTGGCGGGGGCAATGGAATTGACCATGCACAAGCTGAAAGTGGTAGGGGTCAGAATGCCGGGGCCAGAGCTATACCAAGCGCTCTCCCGGGGCACTTTGGACGGTGTCATCTTCTCCTATGGCGCGATTGTAAGCCCAAGCTATAACCTCCCGGCCAAGTATGTCACGTCCGACAGCTTTGGTTCGGCGGTGCTCGCCCTCATCATCAGCGAAAACCGCTGGAAGCAGCTTCCCGGTCATGTGAAAAAAGCGATGATCGAGGCGGGGGGGGCAGTTACCAACAGTATATGCACCGGACTGGACAATGAGGAAGCCGATGCCCTGGAGAAGCTCAAGCAGAGAGGAGTGACGGTGGTACGCTGGTCGGCTGCGGATAAGAAAGAAATGGACGCGGTACTGGCATCGGTGGCCAGCGAATGGGCCGCGGAACTGGACAAGCGGGGCAAACCCGGCAGCGAGGTGCTGAAAGCCGTGCTGGAAGCTCGAGACAGCCGCTGAGGCCTACCCGCAATTCGGTATCCTTTCATGATGGCCGTCACAACTAAAGGTAAAGGGAACTCCGAATAGACACATCTCATTTTTCACTTAGAGCGCCGCTTTCATTCGGAGAAGCGGCGCTGTCGAAGGAAGAAGCTCGATGAAAAAGGATCGCTTGAAACAATGGCTACCGTCGCTCGCGTTCGCGCTCTTCGCATTCGGTAGCGGGGCAGCCCTCGGCCAGGAGAAAAAGATCGTGCTGCGGGTGGCGGACGCCTTTCCCCCCGGCCACTATATCGCCGAGCACGCGGCCAAGTACTGGATGGAAGCCGTCAAGCGGAGCAGCGGCGGCGCGGTGGATTTCGAGTACTACCCGGCCGAGCAGCTCGGCAAGGCCAAGGATCTGCTGGCGCTGACGGTCTCGGGGGTGGCCGATGTCGGCTACGTGGCGCCCTCCAATGTTTCGGACAAGATGCCGCTCTCCGCGGTGGCCGAGCTTCCCGGCGGCTTTCCGACCTCCTGCGCCGGAACCCTCGCCTACTGGAAGATCGCCAAGGACGGAATCCTGGCCCAGAAGGAACTGGAGCCCAACGGGGTCCGGCTGCTGTTCACTTTAGCCCTGGCGCCTTACCAGATTTTCTCCCGTCAGAAATTCGACTCCCTAAAGAGCATCGAAGGACTGAAAATCCGCACCACCGGGGGCGCCATGGACACCACGGTGCGCAAGCTCAAGGCGGTGTCGGTGAAGATGGCCGGCCCTGAAATCAACGAAGCCCTGGCCCGCGGAACCATTGATGCCGGAGTGTTTCCTTACGCCAGCGTACTGTCCTGGAAGTGGGACGCCCATGCCAAATTCACCACTGTCGGAGAGAATTTCGGCAGCTTCATCGCCAGCTACGTGATCAGCGAAGCGCGATGGAAAAAACTGCCGGACAACATTCAGAAGATCATGCTGGAAGCGGGGGAAGCCGCCACTCGCAACGCCTGTGCCCAAGTCGATAAGAGCATCGACGCCGACATCGAAAAATTGCAGCAGCGGGGAGTCGCGCTGGTGAAGTTCTCCGCCGCCGATAAAAAAGAAATTGAGTCCCTGCTGGCCACCGTGTCCGCGGAATGGGCCGAGGCTCTGGATAAGCGCGGCAAGCCCGGCACCGAAGCGCTCAAGGCCTTCCGCGCCGCCCTGGCCCAAGGGAGCCGCTGAATGGCCGAGGCTTCCTGGGGCCCCCTGGCCGGGCTGCGCGTGCTGGATTTCTCGGTGCTGTTGCCGGGCCCGGCGGCGACGGGGATGCTGGCTGACTTGGGGGCGGACGTGGTGAAGGTGGAACCGCTTGCCGGCGATCCGTTCCGCACCATGACCCGGCCGGACACCATGTTCCGCAACGCCAATCGCAATAAGCGCAGCATCGCCCTCAACCTCAAGCATCCCGCCAGCCGGCAGGTGGTGGAACGGTTGGCCGAGCGCTCCGACGTGGCGCTGGAAGCCTTCCGGCCCGGGGTCGCGGCACGGTTGGGCATCGACTCCGAACATCTGAGAAAGATCAATCCGGGACTCGTCTATTGCTCGCTGTCCGGCTATGGGCAGGATGGCCCGTGGCGCGATTTGCCGGGGCACGACGGCAACTACCTGGCGGCGGCGGGAGCCCTCGCCTTCTCCGGGCACTGGCTGGAAAAGCCGATGCGCTCGGGGCTGCCGGTCGCCGATCTGGCGGGAGGATCGCTGGCCGTGATCGCGATTCTCGCCGCGCTGCGAGAGCGCGAGGGCACCGGCAAGGGCGCCTATCTGGACATGAGCCTGTTCGAATCGGCCTTG
Organism: Betaproteobacteria bacterium; assembly: GCA_023259135.1. Taxonomy (GTDB): domain Bacteria; phylum Pseudomonadota; class Gammaproteobacteria; order Burkholderiales; family JAHFQX01; genus JAHFQX01. The sequence goes on from JAHFQX010000002.1 coordinate 82,619, forward strand.
TTCTACACCTCGCTGCGGCACGGCATGGCGGCCGACCAGCCGAACCGCGACCATCTGTTTCCGCTCAACGACCTGTTCGAGACGGCGGACGGCCAGCGCATCGCCTTCGCTCCCGTCGAGGAGCATTTCTGGCAGGGCTTCCAGCGGGCGATCGGCGATTCCGCCCCGGCGCTGCTGCATCCGGATTATGCGACCCCGGAGGGGCGGCGGCGGCGCGGCGACGAGCTGGCCCAAACCCTGCACGCGCTGTTCCGCACCCGGACCGCCGCCGAATGGATGGCGTTGTTCGAGCGGCACGATCTGCCGGCGCAGTTGTGCCTCACCCCCGCCCAGGCGGCGGCCGGCTCCCAGGCAACGGCTCGGGAGATGGTGTTGCGAATAAACGGGGAGCCCCTGGTGCCTTTTCCGGTGCGAGCCGACGGGCGGCGGGGCGGGGTGCTGAAACGCGGCGCGCCCAGCGTAGGCCAAGACACGCTGGCGATTCTGGAAGAGCTGGGATTTGAAAAACAGCAACGCACGGCGCTGGTCGAGCGGGCGGTGGTCGGCGTCCCCGCCGACGCCGGTTAGGGAACCTCCTTTGCGCAAAGGGCCCCAAGCAAGGCGAGGACCATGATAGCAACCCTGCCGAGAGGCAAATCCGGTAGGATTGCTTACGTCCGGCGCGCCCACAACCCCGCCACGGTTTTCAAAGCTTCAACAATCCGCTTAAAGAGGACATTATGGAAAATCCAGGATGGGCCGGACCCCTGGCCGACATCAAAGTGCTGGACCTGACCCGGGTGCTGGCCGGCCCCTACGCCACCCTGCTGCTGGGGGACCTGGGGGCCGAGGTCCTAAAAATCGAGCCGCCGGGCAAAGGCGACGACATCCGGATCATGGCGCCGTTCATCAACGGCGAGAGCCATTATTTCATCGCGCTCAACCGCAACAAGAAAAGCTTGGTGATCGACCTCAAAAAACCCGAAGGGGTGCAAGCGGTGATGGATCTCGCCCGCAAGGCCGACGTGCTGGTGGAAAACTACCGGCCCGGTGTCATGGATTCCCTGGGACTAGGCTACGAAAAGCTGGCGCAGCTCAATCCGCGGCTGGTTTATTGCTCCATCAGCGGTTTCGGCGCTCATGGGCCGCTGCGGGACAAGCCCTCCTTCGACATCGTTACCCAGGCCTTGAGCGGCGCCATGAGCGTGAACGGCTCCCCGGACACCCCGCCGGAAAAGCTCGGCATTCCACTAGGGGATATGGTGGGAGGGGTGTACGGCTCGCTGGCCATCATGTCGGCGATCCATGAGCGCCACTCCACGAACCGGGGCCGGCACATCGACATCAGCCTGCTAGACGGCATGCTGGGGATGCTCGGATATCTGGCCCAAATCTATTTCGTCTCCGGCCAGAGTCCGGGGCGGGTGGGATCCAAGCACCCTAATATCACCCCCTACGGCGCCTACCCGGCCTCCGACGGCCATCTCATCGTCGCCTGTCTGACCGAAGGCTTCTGGATCAATTTCGCCAAGGCCCTGGGCCGGCCCGATTTTCTGCAGGACCCCCGTTTCAGCGGCTACGAAATCCGCCTCAAGAACCGTCAAGTTCTGGATGACGAGATCAACGCCATCATGCGCCGCCGCAGCATGGCCGAATGGAAGAAAATTCTGGAGGAGCACGACGTTCCCCACGCCCCCATTCTGAGCGTGGGCGAGGCTCTGGAAAGCGCCCATGCCCAGGCTCGCGACATGGTGGTGACGGCGGATCACCCCAGCGCCGGGAAAATTCGCATGGTGGGCCGCCCCATCAAATTCACCGGCGCCCAACAGACCCCCCTTGCCCCGCCGCCCCGCTTGGGAGAGCATACCCGGCAAGTGCTCGCCGAGGCGGCGGGATATTCCCCGCAGACCCTCGATGCCTTGGAGCGGGCCGGGGTTATTCCCAGGCCTTAGCGGTTTGCTTGGCGGCCGGCGAGCTGTATTTTTTCGTTCACTGAGGAGGAAAATCGTGGCAAAAGACGGAATGCTGAAGGGCAAGGTAGCGGTGGTCACCGGCGCGGGCCGGGGCATCGGGCGGGCGATGGCGATGGCCATGGCCGCGGAGGGCGCCAAGGTGGTGGTCAATGACCTGGGCACCGGCATCGACGGCCAGGGCAAGGACAGCGGGCCGGCCCAGCAAGTCGTGGAGGAGATCAAGGCCCAGGGCGGAGAGGCCGCCGCCAACACCGACAGCGTGGCGGATTGGAACGGCGCCCAGGGGATCATCGCCACCGCCATCGACAAGTTCGGCCGCATCGACTGCGTGGTCAACAACGCCGGCATCCTGCGGGACCGCATGTTCCACAAAATGGAGCCGGAGGAATGGAAGGCCGTGATCGACGTTCACCTCAACGGCGCCTTCTTCGTCAGCCGCGCCGCCGCGCCCCATTTCCGCCAGCAGGAAAGCGGCTGCTACATCCACATGACCTCCGGCGCCGGCCTCATCGGCAACGTCGGCCAGGCCAACTACGCTACCGCCAAGATCGGCTTGCAGGGGCTGTCCAAATCCATCGCCCTGGACATGAAGCCTTTCAACGTGCGCTCCAATCTGCTCTCGCCCCGCGCCTGGAGCCGCATGGTGGGCTCGATTCCCGCCAATACCCCGGAACAGGCCGCCTTCGTGGAGAAGTTGAAAAAGGGCCTGGACCCCGCCCAGATCGCGCCGATGGCGGTGTTCCTGGCCAGCGAGGCGGCCAAGGACATCTCCGGGCAGATTTTCACGGTGATCGGCAATGAGGTTTTCCTGCTGAGCCAGCCCCGCCCGATCCGCGCCATCCACCGCGACGGCGGCTGGACCCCCCAGGCCCTGGCGGAGCGCATTCCGCTGGCGTTCAAGACCTCCTTCACGCCGCTGGAGCGCACCATGGACGTGTTCTGCTGGGATCCGATTTGATCCGGAATCCCGGGCGGCTCTCGGCCAAGCGCCGTTCCGCGGCGCTTGGTTTTTTCATGCCGCCCCCCGGAAAACCGCCGCGGCGGGAATGCTAGAATCCCGCCTTCGCCAAGGCTGTCCGCGGCGCATTAAGGGACGACCCATTTCATGAGCGGTTCTCGCGCTATCAAGGCCCTGGAGGCCTTCGTCTTCTGGAGTCGCTGGCTCCAGGCCCCTCTGTATCTGGGGCTGATCATCGCCCAGGGCGTCTACGTCTACCAGTTCATGGTAGAGCTGGTCCACCTGGTCGGCAAGGCGGGCGCCCTGTCCGACACCGACATCATGCTCATCGTGCTGGGCCTGATCGACGTGGTCATGATCGCCAACTTGCTGATCATGGTTATCATCGGCGGCTATGAGACTTTCGTCTCCCGGCTGGATCTGGAAAATCATCCGGACCAGCCGGAGTGGCTATCCCACGTGAACGCCGGCGTGCTCAAGGTTAAGCTTGCCACCGCCTTGATCGGCATTTCCTCGATTCACCTGCTCAAGACCTTCATCAACGCGGCCAACCTGGAGGATCGGGTGATTGTATGGCAGGTAGCGATCCATATCACCTTCGTGATGTCGGCCTTGGCGCTGGCCTGGACCGACCGGGTGATGAACGTCACGGTGCTGATGGGCAAAAAACATTGATTCCATGTTCAAGCATATCGGCAGAAAAATTCTTGCCGTCGTCGGCATCGCGGCCATCATCGGTCTAGCGGGTCTGTGGTCATTCTATAACTACCAGCAAGAGCAAACCGCCCTGAGGCAAAACGAGCGCACCATGGCCAAGCTCACGGAAAGCGTAATCCGGGGGCTGGAGGCGGTGATGCTGGCAGGCCACGCCGAAGTGGTGCAAAGCTACGCGGACCGACTCAAGACCATATCGGAGATCCAGGACTTCCGCATCCTGCGTATCGATGGGAACGAAGCCTTCCGAGACAACGCCACCATTCGGAAGGTCAACGAACGCCGCGGCAAGGAGGAATTTCCGCTGCGCGAAGAACAGCAAGTCATTCGGGTCATGGAGCCGAGCCACCCCCGGTTCGCCGCGGCGGTGACCTCCGGGGCGAAGGCCGGGGCTCCCGTAATCCATTACGAAGCCGGGCCGGACGGCCATACCCTCCTTACCTTTCTTGATCCTATTCGCAACGGCGGCAAATGCGCCAAATGCCACGGCAAGGACCACCCGGTCCGCGGCATATTGAAGCTAACCACCTCCCTGGCGCCGGTGGAACGGGAGATCCAAGCCACACGATATCAGTCATTGATCTTCCTGCTGGGGGCAGTCGCCGGCATCACGTTGCTGACCTACTTCCTGATTCGCCGTACCGTAGTCGCGCCGATTCTGCGCATCACTCAAGCCATGGCGAATGTCGCCAGCGGCGACTTGTCCCAGCAAGTGCCTGAAGTGGGCCGGGACGAGCTCTTCGAAATGGCGAAGAGTTTCAACCTGATGGCCGGGAAACTTCTCGCCACTTACACTGGCTTGCACTACGAGCAGGACAAGCTCACCACCATCATCCAAAGCACCCGCGAAGGCATTGTCGTCACCGATAAATCCGGGAAAATCGTGCTGATCAATCCGGCGGCCCAGCAGTTGCTGCAAAAACCGGTCGATCTGGTCGTCCGGGAGGGATTTCTGAGTCTTTTCGACGATCCCGACAACATGCGCAAATGGCTGGACGACCGCCATTCGACCATTCCGGAAACGATCGTCTATAAGGAGCGAACCCTAAATGTCTACGCCTCGACCATCCTGGCTCCCGACGGCCACATTTCCGGCTCCGCCGCGCTAATCCGGGACATTACCGAGGAAAAGCGCCTGGAGGAAGAACTGCGCAAGCTTTCCACCACCGACGGTCTCACCGGCCTTTACAACCGCCGCCACTTGGATCAAACACTGGAAAAAGAACTGTCTCGCGCCCAGCGCTATAAGGAAAACCTTTCCATCATCATGATCGATGTTGACCATTTCAAGCGGTTCAACGATCTGTACGGCCACGAAAAAGGGGACCGGGTACTGGAAGCGGTGGCGCAAGCGGCGCAACACTGCCTGCGCAAAACCGACATAGCCTGCCGCTACGGCGGCGAGGAATTCCTGCTGATTCTGCCCAGCACCGACCAGGAAGGCGCGGCCGTGGTGGCCGAACGAATCAGGGAAGGCATAGAAGCGATGATCGTCGAAGAGGTGAAGGTAACCGTGAGCCTGGGTGTCGCCGCCTTCCCCGAATCCGCGGCGCCGACCCCGGAGGCGCTGGTGGGGGCCGCCGACAAGGCGCTTTATGATGCCAAGCGTGGGGGACGCAACCAGGTACGGCAAGCCCCTCCGGCCACTATTAGCCCGCCACCGGACAAGCCTCAAGAATAAGGGCGGCGTCTATCGGCTACTTGATACGGGAAAAGTCGAATAACAGCGGTTCTGAAACGCTCTTATGTTCCAATTCGGCCCGATTGAACACCGCTATCTGGCCGAGCAGTTTCTGGCCGGGTTTGAAAGCCGCGTCGTCGGGATGGCCGGTGGCAAGCTTCCGCGAGAATTCCAGGTTCCAGTACCCGCCTTTCCATGTCCCTTTGGCCATCACGTCTGTCGCGCTACCGGAGGCGTTGCCCGTAAGGGTGAACTGGGGCCGCACATCCCCCTCGCGTTTTTTGGGCGCCGGTAGGGCTCTATAAATCGCACCGCCGGCGTCCCGGTCTTTCTTGATATAGACCGTGCCCTTGCCGGGGATATCATAGGCCTGGGCGTCGTCGATTTCCTGGGGGGAAATGCGGTGCACCATGTCTTCGGCAAGCCCCGCCGGATTGGTGCGTCCCGCCGACCAGAGCCAAACGTCCACCCGGTACTCTTTCATGGCAAGCATGGAACGGTCGAAATCCTTGTCGGCGCCCAGGTTGAAGCGCACCGCAAACATGTCGTCCAGTTGCCGCTTATCTTGCTTATACGCATCGTCATCCCACCGCCAGGGGCGGTACTCGGTGTCGGCGGTCTTGTCGGGCCAGCGGGCGGCCAAATAAAAGCGCCCGCCCGCGACCCCCGCCTTAAGCTGCACCGTGATGCTCCCCGTATTGTTGCGGTCTGGCCCGTCCAAGCCGAGTTTGGAGCGCTCTCCCTTTTCCACCGCGGGCTTGATGGGGACATGGACCCAGCCGCCGTCCCCCCATTCTTGCAACTCACCGTCCACGGTGGGCGGGCTGGCTAGCGCGGCTACCGGAACCTCCTGGGGCGGCGCTTCCGCCCTGCCGGCGGCCGGCGGCAATAACAGGATCGACAGCAGCAGCGGAACTACGGCGCGTTTCATTTCATTCAACGGTGATCGTCCCTTCCATGCCTTTTTCACGGTGATCGTCGATGGTGCAGTAGACGGTGTAAGTCCCTGCCTTCACCGGCACGAAATAGAGATCGATCTGTCCGCTTTTCTTGAGGATTTCGAAGGCATCGAAATAAGGCGCCTTGATCTCCGCGAACTTGTTCACCATGGCCTTGCGGGTGGCAATGGCTTTGTAAAAGTCCGGCGCCGTGTAGTAATGGTCTTTATCCCCCATGTTTTTCATTTCCAGCTTATAGGCTTGGCCGATTTTCAATTTCAGATTTCTGGGAGTGTAGTCGTGCTCGGTGATTTTCACCGTGACGGTTTGCGTGTTCTTCCAATCGGCGGCCTTCACAATGTCCGCGCTGTTGGTTATATAGCTCGGCCCGGAAGCGCAACCCGCGATTAAACCGGCCCCCAAAACAAAAACGGCTGAGTTGGGGAAGAAAGAACACGTCATGATAAATCCTCCGGTAGATTGAATTTCAATAATCGACGGCATCAAACCCGTCGCCCTAATTCTGTCATCGACGCAACCAAAATGGAAATGCCCTGGCAAATCCAAAGGGAAATCCCCGATAGACGGCGAGACGGGTTAACCGAGAGGAAGCCAGGAGGAGGCTTTTTCCGCCATTCATTGGCAAACCTCCTTGTATAATCTTGCTGGCGCCGAATCGTTCGGCTGTCCCTTACCCGAAAAAAACATGAGCGTCCTCGTTTCCAAGCTCAACCCCCGCTCCGCCGAATTTCAAAGCAATCGGGATGTTCTCGCTGCCCTGGTGGAGGACCTGCGGGCCAAAACGGCTCAGGTCGCCGAAGGCGGCGGCGCGGCGGCCCGGGGCAAGCACGTGGCGCGGGGCAAGCTGCTGCCCCGGGACCGGGTGGCGGCGTTGCTGGACGTGGGCTCGCCGTTTCTGGAGCTGTCCCCGCTGGCCGCCTGGGGGGTGTACGACAATCAAGTGCCCAGCGCCGGCATCATCACCGGCATCGGCCAGATCGCCGGCCGGGAGTGCATGGTGATCGCCAACGACGCCACCGTCAAAGGCGGGACCTATTTTCCCCTGACGGTGAAAAAGCACTTGCGGGCCCAGGAAATCGCCCAAGCCAATCGTTTGCCCTGCATCTACCTGGTGGATTCGGGGGGCGCCAACCTGCCCAATCAAGACGAGGTCTTTCCGGACCGCGACCATTTCGGCCGCTTCTTCTACAACCAGGCCAATCTGTCGGCCCAGGGCATTCCTCAGATCGCGGTGGTGATGGGCTCCTGTACCGCCGGGGGCGCCTACGTGCCGGCCATGGCCGACGAGAGCATCATCGTCCGGCAGCAGGGCACCATCTTTCTGGGCGGCCCGCCTCTGGTAAAGGCCGCCACCGGGGAAGTAGTGACCGCCGAGGAGCTGGGGGGCGCCGACGTGCATACCCGAATTTCCGGGGTGGCGGACCATTTCGCCTTCAGCGATGTCCATGCCCTGGGGCTGGCCCGCAAGGCAGTCGGGAATCTAAACTCCAGGAAATCCGTCACCCTGGATGTAAAGCCGTCCATCGAGCCGCTGTACGATCCTGCCGAGATCTACGGGGTGATCCCCACCGATACCCGGAAACCCTACGATATACGGGAAGTGATCGCTCGCATCGTGGACGGCAGCGAGTTGGATGAATTCAAGCAACGCTACGGCGCCACCTTGGTATGCGGTTTTGCGCGCATCTTCGGCTATCCGGTGGGGATCGTCGCCAATAATGGCATCTTGTTCTCGGAATCCGCGCTAAAAGGCGCCCATTTCATCGAATTGTGCTGCCAGCGGGGCATCCCCTTGGTGTTTTTGCAGAACATCACCGGCTTCATGGTAGGCAAAAAATACGAGGCCGGCGGCATCGCCAAGGACGGCGCCAAGCTGGTGACCGCCGTGGCCTGCGCCAAGGTGCCCAAATTCACGGTGATCCTCGGCGGCAGCTTCGGCGCCGGCAACTACGGCATGTGCGGCCGGGCCTACAGTCCCCGATTTCTGTGGATGTGGCCCAATGCCCGGATCTCGGTGATGGGCGGCGAACAGGCGGCCCGGGTGCTGGCCCAAGTCAGGCGCGATGGCCTAGAGGCGGCGGGCAAAACCTGGCGCCCGGAGGAGGAAGAAGCTTTCATGGCGCCGCTCCGCGCCCAGTACGAAGCGCAAGGACATCCCTACTATGCCACCGCCCGTCTGTGGGACGACGGCATCATTGACCCCGCCGACACCCGCATGGTGCTGGGGCTGGGTTTGTCCGCCGGCCTCAACGCCCCGGCGGAACCCACCGCTTTCGGCGTATTCCGGATGTAACCCCGATGTTCCGCAAAATCCTCATCGCCAATCGCGGCGAAATCGCCTGCCGTATCGCCAAAACCGCGAAACGTCTGGGGATCCGCACCGTCGCCGTTTATTCCGACGCCGACGCGGCCGCGCCGCACGTGGCGCTGTGCGACGCAGCCCGCCACATCGGCGGCCCGGCCCCGCGGGACTCTTACCTCAACGGCCCGCGCATCGTCGCGGCGGCCCGGCAAAGCGGCGCCGAAGCGGTGCACCCCGGCTACGGCTTCCTGTCGGAAAACGCGGAGTTCGCCGCGCTGTGCCGGGAAGCCGGCCTGGTCTTCATTGGCCCGCCGCCTTCGGCCATCCGCGCCATGGGCTCCAAGAGCCAGGCCAAGGAAATCATGGGGGCGGCGGGAGTGCCGCTGATTCCCGGCTATCACGGCGAAAGCCAAGATCCGGAGATCCTCCGGCGGGCCGCCGAGGAAATCGGCTACCCGGTGCTCATCAAGGCCGCCTACGGTGGCGGCGGCCGGGGCATGCGGGTGGTGGAGCGCCCCGCGGAACTGTCCGCCGCCCTGCAATCGGCCAAACGGGAAGCCGCGGCCGCCTTCGGCAACGACCGCCTGCTGCTGGAGAAATACCTGTCGCGGCCGCGCCACATCGAGCTGCAAGTGTTCGCAGACCAACAAGGCAGCACACTGCACCTATTCGAACGGGACTGCTCGGTGCAGCGGCGGCACCAGAAAGTGCTGGAAGAGGCTCCGGCTCCCGGCATGACCGCCCAGCGACGCCGACAGATGGGCGAGGCGGCCGTCGCCGCGGCCCGCGCCGTGGGCTACGTCGGAGCCGGAACGGTGGAGTTCATCGTCGATTCCGCCGGGGAATTCTATTTCATGGAGATGAACACCCGGCTTCAGGTGGAACATCCCGTCACCGAGATGATCACCGGGCTGGACCTGGTGGAATGGCAGTTGCGGATAGCCGCCGGGGAGCCCTTGCCCCTGTCCCAGGAACAAATCGCCCTGCGCGGCCATGCCATCGAGGCCCGGGTCTACGCCGAGGATCCCGGCCGGGATTTCCTGCCCGCCACCGGCCGGCTGGATCATCTGCGCTTCCCCGAGGCTTCCCCCCATGTGCGGGTGGATGCCGGAGTGCGGGAGGGCGACGCCATCACCGTGCACTACGACCCGATGATCGCCAAGCTCATCGTCTGGGACGAGGACCGCGACGCGGCCTTGCGGCGGCTGCGCGGCGCCTTGGCGGAATTCCAGGTGGCCGGCTTGGTCACCAATCTGCCCTTCCTCGCCGCGGTGGCGGCCCATCCGGCCTTCGCCGAGGCGCACCGGGAAACCGGCGGCCTGGATACCGGCCTCATCGACCGCCACCGGGACGAGTTGATTCCCCTCCCGCGCCCGGCCGATGACTCGGTGCTGGCCCTGGCCGCCCTGAGCGAGTTGCTGCGGGTGGATCGGGAAGTCGCCGCCCATGCCGCCCGCTCCGGCGACCCGACCTCCCCCTGGCACTATCGGGACGGCTGGCGTCTCAACCAAGATCATTGCCACGCGCTGCAATTCAAGGATGGCGAGCAAATTCGCCGAGTCACCGCCCATTTCCGCCGCAACGGCTATTTGCTGGAATTGCCGGAAAGCACCGTGGAAGCCGCCGGCGAGCTGGATGAGGCGGGGCGGCTGACGGCCACCTTGGGGGGCGCGGTAGCGCGAGCCACGGTGGTCCGGCGGGGCGGCGAGATCACTGTCATCGGCGCCGACGGCTGCCATGCCTTGACGCTTCACAACCCGTGGCAGCAGAGCATGGAAGAAGAAGATCTGGGGAGCGGATTGCTGGCTCCCATGCCCGGCACGGTGATCCGGGTCGGCGTCGCGGCCGGCGAACTGGTGGAGAAAGGCGCGCCCTTGATGGTGCTGGAGGCCATGAAAATGGAACACACTTTGCGCGCCCCCGCCGACGGGCGGGTCACCGAAATCTTTTTCGCGGCCGGCGAACAGGTCGCGGAAGGGGCCCAATTGCTGGCCTTCGAGGCGGAAGCCAAGCCATGACCCCACCCTCCGCCGCCGAGGCTGGCATTCCCTCGCCTTGCGTGCGGGTATGCCAGTTGGACGAGGCCACCCGCTGGTGCTACGGCTGCTTCCGCAATCTCAACGAAATCGCCCGCTGGGGGCGCATGAGCGAGACGGAAAAAGCCGAAACCCTGGAGCGCATCCGGGAACGCAAGGAGCTGATGGGGCTGGATGACGCCGGCCCGGCGGCTTGAGGCCGGCTTTTATTGTTCTCCGGTATACACGCATCCACAAGTGCAGGTTTCATGCACCACCACCTTGCTCAATAGCGGCAAGCCGGGCTTCACCCTTCGCCAAATCCACTTCGCCAGATTTTCGCTGGTGGGATTCTCCAAGCCGGCCACCTCGTTGAGATAACGATGGTCCAACTGCTCGAACAGCGGCTGGAACGCCGCCTTGATGTCGGCGAAATCCAGCACCCAGCCCAGGCGAGCATCCACTGCTCCGGAAACGTGCAGCTCCACCCGGAACGAATGCCCATGAATCCGGGAGCATTTGTGGTCCGCCGGCAGGTTGGGCAGCCGGTGAGCCGATTCGAGGGTAAAAGCCTTGAAAATGTCCAACGCCGCGGCCCGTTCTTCAGCGAATGCCGATGATCTTGTGGGTTTGCAAGCTCAAGCGCCAGCGGGGATGGGCCAAGCAATAAGCGATGGCCCAACGGATACTCTCTTCCCGTTGCGGCCCGTCCATGGGCTGCAAGGAAAAGTGCCGGAACTCCCAGCCGGCGAAATCCTCCGGGTCTAAATTTTCCTGGGGAACCACCAGCTTCAACTCGTCCCCCCGTCGCTGCACTACCCGGCTGCCGGCCTTGGGGCTGACGCACAGCCAGTCGATGCCGGCGGGAGCCGGAAGCGTGCCGTTGGTTTCCACCGCCACCCGGAAACCGCGGTAGTGTAGGGCTTCGATGAGCGCCTCGTCCACCTGCAACAAGGGCTCCCCGCCGGTCAGCACCGCGTAGCGCTGCCCGGAAATTCCGGCCGGCCACAGCGTCTCGATCCCCTCGGCCAGGAGCTGCGCGGAATCGAATTTGCCGCCGTTGATCCCGTCGGTATCCGCGAAATCGGTATCGCAAAACCGGCACACCGCCCCCGCCCGATCCTGCTCCCGGCCGCTCCATAGATTGCAGCCGGCGAAGCGGCAGAATACCGCCACCCGGCCGGTTTGCGCCCCCTCCCCTTGCAGGGTGAGGAAAATTTCCTTGATCCCGTAAGCCATGCTCCCCGGCCCGACCTTTTCCGTAAAAGGCGCCGATTGTACCGGTTCGGGAAAATGGCGGCCATGCGCGTCGATGGGTGAACGGGCCGGTTTCCCGGCTCGCCGCCTACGGCGCAGGATGACATAGGGCGCAAATGACCCCTATAATGAGGCGGACTATCATTTCGGGCTTCCCCCTGGGCCGGTTTCCAAATATAGCCATTTCATGACCGCCACCTCCGCCGCCTCGGATCTCCAGCCCCAATGGGATGAGCTTCGGGGATTCTCCCGCACCGTCGCGGAAATCCAATGGCTGCTGCTGATTCTGGTGCTGCTCTACCAAGTGGTGGCCGAGTCGGCTACCGAGGAAAGAACGGCGATTTATACGGGGCTGTTCTTTTACGGCGCCCTGGTGGTGGGGTTCCGTTATTACAATTTCTACCGCCGCGACAGCCTGTGGAAACTGGCCGCCGAAACCTGGGCCATGCTGTTGTTCATCTCCTTCGCGGTTTGGTTCAGCGGCAAGCTGGAAAGCCCGCTGCTCAATCTCTACTTGCTACCCATCATCACCAGCGCCCTGACCCTGGGCAAGCTGTCCACTTTGCTGGAAGCGGCCCTGGTCTGCGCCTGCTACATCCTGCTGGGCTCCTCCGTCAATACCGCTTCCATCCTGAGTTCCGCCTATTGGAGTGCTTTTCTAGCCCAGGTGGCCCCGGTGCTGTTGGTAGCCTACATTACCACCATGCTGTCCGCCGATATCCACTATGCGGTCGGCAGGCTACGGGAGCTTTCCGAAACCGACGAGCTCACCGGGATCTACAACATCCGGGCATTCAACTTCATTGCCGAAAAAACCCTGCTGCAAGCGGCGCGCTATTCCCAACCCTTCAGCCTGGTCATGGTGGATTCCGACGACCTGAAGCGCATCAACGACCACTACGGCCACGAAGCCGGGAATCACCTGCTCCAATCCCTGGTCACCGCTACCCGGAAAGCGCTGCGCGCCACCGATATCATGGCCCGTTACGGCGGCGACGAATTCGTGGTCATGCTGCCCCACACCAATGCCAAGGGGGCGGCGGAGGTGGCGGAGAAAATCCGCGCTTCGGTGGAAATCTCGCGGTTATCCGTGCGTGGCCAGCTCATTCCGATCACCGTCAGCATCGGTATCGCCAGCTACCCGGAAAACGGCGACACTTACACCGATCTGCTGGAGGCCGCCGACCGAGCCATGTACCAGGCCAAGCAGCAGGGCAAGAACCGCGTATCCCCAGCCTGATTTTTCCGCCCCGTCTGAGCTTGGTTTTAGCTTGGCATGGCTAGGGCGGTGTGTTAAGGTCCGGACAACCGGCTCAGGTTCCGGTCAAGGGCCATCCATCGGTCGCTTTTGTTTTCAGATCGAACGATTAGGAGGAGTGCTCCAATGAAATCCAGCTACCGCCGTTGGTTCATGCGGCTTTTCGCCGTCGTTTGCGTGGCTCCCGTTCTGGTTTTTGCCCAAAGCGGGAATCCCATCGCCATTCCCATGATCACGCCGCTCACCGGCCCCGGCGCCATACTGGGGCAGGATATGCAAAAGGGCGTCGCCGTCGCCGTGGAACAGATCAACAAGGCGGGAGGCATCAAGGCCTTCGGCGGCCGGCCGCTGCAAATCGAGGTGGTGGACACCCAGGGCAAACCCGAGGTGGTGCGGGTGGAGATGGAGCGCTTGGCGGTGCGCAACAACGCCCCCATGATCCTGGGCGGCGAGATCAGCGCCGGCACCGGAGCGGCGGCTCAGTTCGCCGAAACCTACGGGATACCGTTCATCAATTCGGCGGCGGCCAACGCCGATCTGCTGCGTCGGGGCTACAAGTGGTATTTCACCGAGCAAATGACCAGCGAGGACGAAGCCGCCACTTGGCTGGCCCTGCTCAAGCACCTGGCGGAAAAAGCCGGAGGCCCCGCGCCCACGGTAGCCTTTTTGTACGAGGACAGCCCTCGTGGGGCGGGAATCGTTAAGCTCGCCAAAAAGCCGGTGGAAGGAGCCGGCTTCAAGGTGGTGGCCGACGTTGCTTATAACCGGGCCGAGCGCAACTTGCTGACCCATGTCGCCAAGGTGCAGCAAGCGGCTCCGGAAGTGGTGATGTGGGCCGGTTATCTCGATGACGTAGCGGCGGGGCTCAAGGCCATGCAGCAACTCAACTTCGCTCCCTACATCCTGGGAGCCGGCGGCGGGCCGGGGGATCCCCGCATGCCGGAACTGGTGGGCGCCGCCTTCGTGGAAAAAGTGAAGCTCTCCACGGTAGATTACTTCGCGCCCGATACCGAGCGGGCGAAGAAGTTCGTGGTGCCGTTCATCAAAAAATACGGCCATGTCCCCAGCAGCTACGCCTCCATCGGCTATCGGGCGGCCTTCCTCGCCAAGGCCATCCTGGAAAAGTCCGGCAAGCTGGACCGCGCCGCCATCCGCACGGCGATCCAGGGCTTGAACATCCCCGGCGAGGATCTGATCAGCCCCTTCAAATCCGTGCGGTTCGGGCCCGACGGCCGCAACCTGGGGGCACAGAATGCCGTCACCCAATGGCAAGGCGGACAGAGAATCACCGTTTGGCCTCCGGCCGTCGCCGTCAAACCCCCCGCGCCGTTGCGCCGCCGCTGATCCATGACAGCCGATTCATACCAACTCATCCACGATCAATAGCGCAATTTCGTGATCACCGGCACCCTGCTGGTCCAAGCCCTCATTTCCGGCCTGCTGATGGGCGGCATCTACGCCCTGGTGGCCCTGGCTTTGGCCCTGGCCTTCGGGGTGCTGCGGGTGCTCAACTTCGCTCACGGCGACCTGTTGATGGTGGCCATGTACGGCGCCGTGGTGCTGCACCGCTGGCTGGGGCTGCATCCCTATGGGTCGATTCTGGTGCTGGCAGTCCCCATGCTGCTGTTGGGCTGGGCCATGTTCGTCGGACTGATCCGGCCGGTGCAGCGGGCCGGGGTGCTGGTCCAGGCGCAGATGACCCTGGGGGTGTCCTTCGTCATCCAAAGCGCCGCCCTCATGATCTTCGGCGCCGACCTGCTTAACATCCGCACCGATCTGGAAATGTCGGTGCTGCGCGTCGCGGGCGTGGTGGTGAGCATCCCGCTGGCCGTCGGCTTCGCGGTATCCTTGTTGATTTCCGGAATCTTGTCGTGGGCCCTGTTGGGCACCGACGCCGGCCGCCGGGTGCGGGCCACCGCCCAGGACCCGGACATGGCGCGGCTGTGCGGCGTCGACGTGGAGCGCACCCAGCGTTGGGTGTTCGCCCTGAGCGTTGCCTTGTTGGCGGGGGTGGCGGGGTGCCTGATGACCTTTACCTACGTGGTTCCCACCGCCGGACTGCAATACAGCGTGCTGGCCCTGCTGGTAGTGATGCTGGGGGGGCTGGGGGATCTCAAGGGGGCCTTCCTCGGAGGCCTGCTGATCGGCGTGGCGGAAGCCCTGGCCGGGGTGTTCCTCAACAGCGCGGTGGGACCGGCGGTGATTTACGTGTTGTTCGGCTTGACGCTGCTGTTCCGTCCCCGCGGTTTGTTCAGCCGGGGCATGGAAGCATGACATGAAGGGCTACTCCATCCGCCAAGCCATCGCCGCCGCCGTCCTGATCTGGGCGGCGGTACTTATGGTGCCGGAATTGCTGGGCATCCACTGGGGCAACGTGCTGGTCCTCACCCTGCTGTGGGCTTATCTGTGCGTTGCCTGGAATCTGACCGGCGGCATGCTGGGGCAAATCTCCTTCGGTCACGCGGCTTTCTTCGGCATCGGCGCCTATGCCTCCACCGCCCTGCTGATCCGCTTCGGCCTGTCGCCCTGGCTGGGCATGCTGGCGGGGGGCGCGGTGGCTGTCCTGGCGGCCTTTTTGGTGGGCTATATTCCCTTCCGCTGGCGGCTGACGCATCTGGTGTTCGCCTTGTTCACCATGGCCTTCGATTTCGTCCTGCTCTATCTGGTGGGCGGATTGTCCTTCCTGGGAGACGTCAACGGCCTGTATTTGCCGGTGGGAACCGACCCCTGGATGTTCCAGTTCGCGGACCGGAGCTTTTACCTCACCACCATCGCCGCCTTGCTGACCCTGGCGCTGTTCCTTACCGTGGCGCTGTCCCGCACCGCCACCGGGCAATTCTGGAGAGCCATCCGGGAGAACGAGGAAGCCGCAGCGGCGGTGGGCATTAACCTGTTCCGCATGAAACAGGCGGGTTTGGCGATCAGCGCTTTCCTCACCGCCCTGGGCGGCACTTTTTACGTCCAATACGTTGCCTTCATCGACCCCCATTCGGCCTTCGGCATGGATATCGCCATCAAGCTCATCCTGTTCACCGTGGTGGGCGGCATCGGCACCCTGCTGGGGCCGCTGGCGGGAGCCGTGGTGCTGGTCCCCCTGGGAGAGATCCTGCGCACCGAGCTGACCGGAGGGCCGGGATTCGCTGGCATCTCCGGGCTGGTCTACGGTATCGCCCTCATCGGGGTGATCCTGGCGGCGCCCCACGGTCTGGTGGGAAGCTTCACCGGCCGCGGGCGCAAGGCCGCCGTCCCGGCCGAGGAGGGCGAACCTTCCCCCGGCGTGGCGGCGCCGGAAAAGCCGGCCGCCCCCTCCGGCGGCACTCTGTTGGAAGTGGCGGGACTCGACAAGCGCTTCGGCGGAGTCCATGCGGTAAAGGACGTGTCCTTCACGGTCGAGGCCGGGGAAATCCTCGGCATCATCGGCCCCAACGGCGCGGGTAAAACCACGGTCTTTGCCATGCTGTCGGGATTCCAGCAGCCCGACAGCGGGCGCATCCGTTTCCTGGGCCGCCCCATCGAGGGCCTGGAGCCTCATCAAGCGTGCCGCGCCGGCATCGCCCGCACTTTTCAGATCACCCAGACCTTCCCCGGCTTCACGGTGCTGGAGACCGTCACCACCGCCGCCTGGGCGGGTCACAGCCGCCATGCGGCGGACGCCGCCGCCCGCCGCCTGCTCCAGGAAACCGGACTGTGGCCGCGCCGTCATATCCTTTGCGCCAATCTCACCCTGGCGGAGCAGCGCCGGCTGGAAATCGCCCGGGCGCTGGCCACCCAGCCCAGAATGCTGCTGCTGGACGAGGTCATGGCCGGCCTGACTCCCACCGAAATTCAAGAAGTCGTGGCCTACGTGGCCGGCTTGCGGGAGCGGGGGCTCACTGTCGTCATGACCGAGCACGTGGTGCGGGTGGTGATGAATCTATGCCGGCGGGTGCTGGTGCTGGACGCCGGAGAAGTGATCGCCCTGGGGACTCCGGAGGCCGTGAGCCGGGATCCCAAGGTGATCGAAGCCTATCTGGGACGCAAATCGGCCTCGTCGATGCAGGTCCCCGCACCGGCTTCCTCGTCTTGAAATTTTTCTCAAATTTACCTTGGAGGATGTCATGAGCACACCAGTAAACTTTTCCCTGGAAGACCAACAGCAACTTCGGCAAACCATTGAGGCCGTGGCCCACAAGCGGGTCGCCCCGCGGGCGGCGGAGATTGACGCCAAGGCGGAATATCCCCAGGACATGTTCGACCTGCTCAAGGAAATGGGATTGTTCGCCTTGCCCTTCCCCGCCGAGTACGGCGGCACCGGCAGCTCGGTGGCGGCATGCATCGCCGTCGAGGAATTGGGGCGCTTCTGCTACAACACCGGTTATCTGCTGATCACCCAATGGGGCCCCGTCGGCGCGATTCTCGCGGGGGGCCGGGAAGACCAGAAAGCGAAATATCTGAATGGGCTGCTGAAAGGGGATTTGCGCGCCGCCTTGTCGGTCACCGAGCCCGGCGGCGGGTCGGACGTGGCCAACATCATCACCCGAGCCGACAAGCGTCCCGGCGGCTACGCGCTGACCGGCACCAAGATCTTCGCCACCAATTCCTCCGTCGCCGACTTCGTGCTGGTGGCGGCCAAGACTTCTCCCGGCCGGGGTCATAACAACATCGGCCTGTTCATCATGGGAAAGGGCACCCCGGGCTTCTTGGTGGCTCGTCATGAAAACAAGCTGGGCGCCCGCGGGGTGCCCTCCTGCGAGCTGCGCTTCGACGAAGCCTTCGTTCCCGAGGAGAACGTGCTGGGAGAGGGTTCCAAAGGCTTCAAGCTGGTCATGGAGGCGTTCAACCGGACTCGGCCCATCATCGGCGCCCGCGGGGTAGGGCTGGCGCGGGGCGCCCTGGAATTGGCCACCCGTTTCGTCAAGGAGCGCCAAGCCTTCGGTCAATCGGTGTCGGAGTTCCAGGGCATTCAATGGATGCTGGCGGACATGCAGATGCAAATCGAAGCGGCTCGGCTGCTGGTCTACAAGGCGGCGGGGATGGTGGATCAGGGAGTGTCGGGCAAGGCCCTGGCGCCGTGGGCCGCCATGGCCAAGTGCTTCGCCACCGACATGGCCATGAAGGTGGCCACCGACGCGGTGCAGTTATTCGGCTCGGCGGGGATTTCCAAGGACAACCCCATCGAGCGCTATTTCCGCGATGCCAAGGTCACCCAGATCATCGAGGGCACCAACCAGATCCAGCGCAATATCATCGGGCGCTATGTGATCGATACCCTGGGGTGACGCCCGGTTCATGAAGCCCTTGCTGCAAGTCGACAAGCTGCGCGCCGGCTACGGCGCCGTGGAAGTGCTGCATGGCGTCGGGCTGCGGGTCGAAGCCGGGGAAGCCGTGGCGGTGCTGGGCCCCAACGGCGCGGGAAAGTCCACCCTGCTGCGGACGCTGTCGGGGCTGGCGCGGGCGGCGGCGGGCGAAATCCTGCTGGACGGCGCGCCCATCCAAGCCTTGCCGGCCCACCGCATCGTCGGCGCCGGCCTGGTGCAGGTTCCCGAGGCCCGGCACATCTTTCCCTACCTGACGGTGCTGGAAAATCTGCGGGTGGGAGCCACCCCGGTGCGGGACCCGGCCCACAAGGAGCAAACCCTGGAACGGGTGTTCACCCTTTTCCCCATGCTGCGGGACAAGGCCAAGAGCCCGGCCCGCACCCTGTCCGGCGGTCAGCAGCAGATGCTGGCCATCGGCCGGGCCTTGATGGGACGGCCGCGGCTGCTGATGCTCGACGAGCCCTCGCTGGGCCTGGCGCCGCGGGTGGTGGAGGAAGTCTACGAAGCCCTGCGTCAGTTGCGCAGCGCATCCGGCTTGACTATCCTGCTGGTGGAGCAGGATGTCTACCAGGCCCTGGATTTCGCCGATCGGGCTTACGTCCTGCAAAACGGGGAGTTCGCTTTATCCGGAAGCAGCGCCGAACTCCGGAACAACGACACCATTCGCGCCGCTTACCTGGGCATGTGATTTCGGAGGTTTTCCGCCATGGCCGAAGACAAATCTCCCAACGAACTGCTGGAACTGTTCCAAAAGATGTGGGGGCCGGCGTCCTTTCCCTTCCCGGGGCTCATGACCCCCGCCCTCAACGCCGAAGACGTGGAAAAGAAGATCGCCGAATTGAAAGCCGTGGAAGGCTGGCTGTCCACCAACATCGGCTTCCTGCAACTCACCATCAAAACCCTGGAAATGCAGAAAGCGGCCCTGGAAACCTTGGCCGCGAGCCGGGATAAATCGCCGAAACCGGGTTGATCCCATTCGCGGCGGGCGGGTGACGCCGTCAGATTTGGGGTACGACCGACACTTGAACCTTGACGCGATTGCCGGGGTTGTAGCCCATTATGCTGTTGTAGACGCGGCCCTGGTACTCGTAGCTGACGTCATAACCCGTGGTCCGCGATTCCCAGCGATCGACGATGCGGCAGTTCCGTGCCGCTCTTTCCGCTTCGGCCGGCCGGCTGTTGTCCATTCGGTCTCCGGCGATAGCCCCGGTAATCGCGCCAACGGCAGTAGCGGCGGTACGGCCGTTGCCCTGGCCCACTTGGTTGCCCAGTATCGCTCCCGCCACGCCGCCGATAATCGACCCGGCCATGCTACGCTGCTGGGGAGCCGCCGACCGATATTCGGTACTGCATTCTTCTCGCGGGGAATTGACCTGTTCGACTCGCGGAGTGGCGCTGATCACGCGGGCGTAGTCGTCGAATTCCGCGGCCTGGGCATAGGGTATCGCTCCCAAAACGGATAGCGCCAAAAGGGTCTTGAATTGTGCGTTCATGATTCACCTCGTGATTTAATTTCGTTGGTTCGGCACTGAGTTGGATGGGCCTCGGTCCGCCCCCCGACGCTTGGCTTTATCGGGAGGGTTGCCATCGGCCCGGTTTTTCCACTCTTTGCATTTTTCCGGATTTTTCGCGCAGCGTTCCTCGAATCGCCGCTTGGCCTTGTCTCGCCATTCGGCTTTGCGCTGCTCGCAGGCCTGCGGGTCTTGCGCGCATTTCTCGCGCATCGCATCCCGGCGCGCCTTCATTTTCTCGCAGCGCTGCGGATTATTGTTGCACCACTGCTCGTGACGCTCTTTCGCTTGGCGGCATTTTTCCGGGTTGTCCGCGCACCAGGCTTCGCGGCTGGCGCTGGATTGAGGGAGGGGCTGCTGCTGTGCGTAGCCGGCCATCGACAAGCTTGCGAGGGCGGCCAGGGAAAGGCTTATCAGGCTTGATCGGATCATTTGAGAACTCCTGAGCATGAAGGAACGACAACCGCAGTGTAGCCACCGCAACGCCCGGAGGTATTTCAAAAATCCGGAAAATTGTAATGAATTGTAAACAGATGTTGCCGGCGGCCGGGGACCCGGCGCCGGCGATGAATCACGCAAAGCCGCGGGCTATGAGGCCAGTAGCCGGGTCATCGCCATTCGTTCAGCGACCCGCCCGCCGGTGAGAGCAAAGCCGATCAGCCGCCCATCCGGCGTCAGAAAGCGCATCCTCACGCCATTTTCGCCCGCCTCGGTTTGCCATGCGCCTGCTGCATCCCGCGCCACCGGCAGCACCGCCACCGGGCAGGCGGGGGTTTTCACCACCACCGGCATGGGAGGGAATGCCACCTCCGCCGGCTGGCCGGCCAGGGTTTGGGCCAAGGCCTTGGCGGCATGCATGATGGGCAGCACATAAGGCCGCACCTGGCCGTCGATCTCGGCGCAATCGCCCAGGGCGAAGATATGGGGGTCGCGGGTCTGCAGGGTCCGATCCACCACGATGCCGCGCTTGCACGCCAGCCCCGCCTCGGCCGCCAGCGCCGTGCGCGGGCGCAGGCCCACGGCGGACAGCACCCGTTCGGCAGGCAGCGTGGAAGCGTCGCCGAGGGTCAGCCGGCATCCCGAATTGGCGCGATCCACCGCCTGGACCGCTTTCCCGAATACCCAGGTGATTCCCAGCCGGCCGAGGGGCTCCAGCAGCGCCTTGCCGGCCGGCTCCGGCAACAGTCCGGCGAGCGGATAGGGCGACGGATCGATGACCGTGACCCGATACCCGGCTCCCGCCAGGTCGTTGGCGAACTCGCAGCCGATCAGTCCGCCGCCGAGAATCGCCACCGTTTCGACGCCTTCCAGGTGCTCCCGGAAAATCCGGTAGTCGTTCAGATCGTTGACCGATAGAACTTCCCCGGCGGCGTCTCCTGTCAAGGGCAGACGAATGGGGTCCGCTCCCAGGGCCAAGACCAGCTTGGCGTAGGGCTGTTCCGCCTCGCTCCCGTGGAGTTCGATCCGCCGGCCCTGGGGGCGAATGCGGCTGACCTTGGCGCCCTTGAGCAGGGTGACTTTCCATTGCGCCGCCATCGGCTCGGCGGGAGTGGTCACCAACTGCGCGGCGGTCTTGCCCTGGGCCAAGGCATTGGACAACATGGGCTTGGAATAGAAATCCCCGCCGTCGGCGGTTACCAGCACGATTCGGGAATCGCCGTCGAGCTTGCGAAACTCCCGGATCAGCGTCCAGCCGGCCAGCCCGGAACCCACGACGACCAGCGGATCGGCGGTGGGCATGGGTCAGCGCCCCAACAAGCTGCGCAGCATCCAGGCGTTCTTCTCGTGGATCTGCATGCGCTGGGTGAGCAAATCCGCCGTGGGCTGGTCGTTGGCCTTTTCCGCCACTTGAAATACTTCCCGCGCCGTCCGGGCCACCGCCTCCTGGCCGTCGATCAGTTGGCGAATCATGTCCTCGGCCTTGGGCACGCCCTTGGCCTCCGGGATGGAGGTCAGCTTGGCGAACTCCTTGTAGGTTCCCGGCGCCGGAAAACCCAGGGAGCGGATGCGCTCGGCGATCACGTCCAGGGCGTTCCATTGCTCCGCGTATTGGGTCTGGAACAGCAGGTGCAGGGTCTGGAACATCGGGCCGGTGACGTTCCAATGAAAGCTGTGGGTCTTGAGGTACAGGGTAGAGCTGTCCGCCAGCAGCCGAGACAAGCCGTCGGCGATGGCGGCGCGGTCCTTGGCGCTGATGCCGATATTGATCTCGGTGGATTGCTTCATGGTGCGCTCCTTATTCATTGGGATGGGGATTGAACGGCGTTCCCATTATAAACAACCCGGCTTGGCCCGGCCTTTAACAGGCCGCGATCTCCGCCATTTCGAAATCCGCCTTGGCCACCCCGCAATCCGGGCAGGCCCAGTCCCCGGGAATGTCCTGCCAGCGGGTGCCGGGAGCGATGCCGTCTTCCGGCAGGCCCTTGACCTCGTCATAAATAAAACCGCATACGATGCATTGCCAAATTTTCATCTGAATCTCCTGGGTTGTCGTTCCGTGATCGGGCTCAGGCCGCGGCCTGTTCCGCCTGGGCCAATGCCGCCCGGTATTGGTTGGCGTGGCGCTCTTCCACCTTGGCCAGGGCCGCGAAGCGCTTGGCGGCTTTTTCCAGCACGGCGGCGAAGCGTTGGGCGTGCTCCCTGGACTCCGCGATCTGCTCGCCCATCTCCCGCGCCGCCGCTCCATTGCCCTCGGCTATCGCGGTCTCGCGGAACCGGGGGTACATCTCGGTGTATTCGTAGGTTTCTCCGGCGATGGCCATTTCCAGGCAACGCGCGGGGGTCAGCTCGGCCTTCGGATAGAGCAAATCCAGATGGCCGAAGGCGTGTTGCACTTCCTGATCGGCGGTTTCCTCGAAGATGCGGGCGGTTTCGCCATCCCCCAGGCTTCGGGCGATTCGAGCGAAATAGCGGTACTTGATATGGGCCATGGATTCCCCGGCGAAAGCCGCTTCCAGGTTCTCTATGGTTTTGATCTCGGGACGTTGCATGTCGGGCTCCTTAAAAAGGTTTCGGGTTTCGATCGGTGTCATCGGCGATGACATGGAACGCAGTTTAAGAACCGCCGTCTGATATATCCAATTCAATTTATAAAATCTTGTGATTTGATATAATTATCAGAAAAGACCTTCTCATCGACCACTCATGACCCTCACCGAACTGCGCTACATCGTCGCCGTGGCCCAGGAGCGCAACTTCCGCCGCGCCGCCCAGCGCTGCTTCATCAGCCAGCCGGCCTTGTCCCTGGCCGTGCAAAAGCTGGAAGAGGAATTGGGCATCCGGATTTTCGAGCGCTCCAAGACCGAGGTGTCGGTGACCCCCATCGGCGACCGGGTGATCGAACAGGCCCAGCGGGCCCTGGAAGAAATCGCCCAGATCAAGGCCCTGGCCGGGCAGGGCAAAAATCCGCTGGCCGGCCCGCTGCGGCTGGGCGTGATCTACACCATCGGCCCCTACCTGCTGCCGGAGCTGATCCCGGCGCTGCACGAAAAGGCGCCGCACATGCCCCTGGAAGTGGAGGAGAACACCACCGCCAATCTGGAGCAACTGCTGCGCAACGGCCGCATCGATGCCGCCATCGTCGCTCTGCCCTTCGAGGTGCCGGGAGTGGAAACGCGGCCGCTTTACGACGAGCCCTTCGCCACCGTCGTGCCCAAAACCCATCCCTGGGCCAAACGGGCCTCCATCAAGGCCGAGGAACTGGCATCGGAAAAAGTGCTGCTGCTGGCCAGCGGCCATTGCTTCAGCAACCAAGTGGTGGAGGCCTGCCCCGAATTACAGCGCAACGGCGGCGAGGTGTTGCAGGGCAACTCCCTGGAGACCTTGCGCAACATGGTGGCCTCCGGCCTGGGGATCACCGTGCTGCCGCGCAGCGCCATCAGCCCGCGCCACAACAGCCCGCTGCTGAAAGTGATCTCCTTCAAAGCCCCCGCCCCTTCGCGGCGGGTGGCCCTGGCCTGGCGCAAGAGCTTTGCCCGCCGCCCCGCCATGGACGCTCTGGCCGCGGCCATCCGCACGCTGCAAATCCCCGGCATCAAGCACCTGTCTCGTTGAGGAAAACGTTCTCCATGAAGCTGTCTCAAGAAGTGGCCCGCCGGCGCACCTTCGCCATCATTTCCCACCCCGACGCGGGCAAGACGACGCTCACCGAAAAGCTGCTGCTGTTCGCCGGGGCAATCCACATCGCCGGCAGCGTCAAGGCCCGCAAGGCGAGCCGCCACGCCACCTCCGACTGGATGGAAATCGAGAAGCAGCGAGGCATTTCGGTGGCCAGCTCGGTGATGCAGATGGAGTACCGCGGCTGCGTCATCAACTTGCTGGATACTCCCGGCCACCAGGATTTCTCCGAAGACACCTACCGGGTGCTGACCGCGGTGGACGCCGCTGTCATGGTGATCGACGCGGGCAACGGCGTGGAGCCGCAAACCCGGCGCTTGCTGGAAGTGTGTCGCAGCCGGAACACCCCCATCCTGACCTTCATCAACAAGCTGGACCGCGAGGTGCGGCAACCCATCGACCTGATGGACGAATTGGAGCGCGTCCTGGGCATGGACGTGGTGCCCTTTACCTGGCCGGTGGGGATGGGCAAGGCTTTCCACGGCGTCTTCGACATCCGGGCCCGCCGCATGCGGGTTTTTCGGGCGGGGGGCGACCGGCGCGAAGACGGCGGCGAATTTCTCGACGGCCTGGACAACCCGGTTTGCGCGCAACGTTTCGACCCCGAATTTTCCCAGGCGCGGCAGGAAATCGAGCTGGTGTCCGCCGCTTCGACCCCCTTCGATCAGGTGGCGTTCCTGCAAGCCCGGCAAACTCCGGTGTTCTTCGGTTCGGCCATCAACAATTTCGGCGTGCAGGAAGTGCTCGACGCCCTGGCGGACTTGGCTCCCCATCCGGGGCCGAAAATGGCCGTCAGCCGCGAAGTGGTTCCGGAGGAGCCGAAATTCACCGGGGTGGTTTTCAAGATCCAGGCCAACATGGACCCGGCCCACCGCGACCGGGTAGCGTTCGTGCGGGTCTGTTCGGGCCGCTTCGAGCGCGGCATGCGGCTTAGGGTCGGGCGCACCGGCAAGGACATCCGGCCGGGCAGCGTGGTTTCCTTCCTGTCCCAGCGGCGCGAGTTGCTGGACGAGGCTTTCCCCGGCGACATCATCGGCATCCCCAACCACGGCACCCTGCAATTGGGCGACACCCTGACCGAGGGCGAGTTGCTGCAATTCACCGGGCTGCCCTTCTTCGCGCCGGAAATGTTCCAAAGCGTGGAAGTGGCCGACCCGATGCGGGCCAAGCAGTTGCGCACCGGGCTCAAGCAGCTCGGCGAAGAAGGCGCGATCCAGGTGTTCCGGCCCCATCTCGGCGGGCCGTTGCTGCTGGGAGCCATCGGCGCCCTGCAGTTCGAAGTGGTCGCCCATCGGCTCAAGCACGAATACGGCGTTGCCGCCCGCTACCTGCCGACCCAATACACCCAGGCCCGCTGGGTGACGGCCGACGACGAGCGCGAACTCAGGCGCTTCATCGAGGCCAACGGCCACCGCATCGCCTACGACGCCGTGGACGCGCCAGCCTTCATGATCTCCTTCGCCGCCGAACTGACCGTGGCCCAGGAGCGCTGGGAACACATCCGCTTCCACGCCCTGCGCGAGCACGCCGGGCTGGTGTTCCACGCCCCGGCTTAGGGAAAACGCGGGCTCCCAGCGTCACGGTCGGCGCCTT
>JAHFQX010000075.1 GCA_023259135.1 Betaproteobacteria bacterium
TTGGCCGCTGGTTTTTTGGCTGCCGCTTTTTTAGCCGGAGCCTTTTTTGCCGCTGGTTTTTTGGCAGCTACTTTCTTCTTGGCCACAACTTTCTTAGCCGGAGCCTTTTTTGCCGCCGGTTTTTTGGCGGCTACCTTCTTCTTCGCCGCTGGCTTCCTGGCGGCACTGGTTTTGGGTTTAGCACTTGCCATTTACACCTCCACTCAAGAGTGACAACGAGTTATCGGCCCCCGAAAGGACCGCTCCACCTTGGCTGCGGGAATCGCAACCAACCAGAGGCTTAATCCCAACTCAACGCTCCACCGGTCTGATACTCGGTGACCCGGGTCTCGAAGAAATTCTTTTCCTTCTTCAGGTCGATCATTTCCGACATCCAAGGAAAAGGGTTCATCACTCCGGGAAACAGCAGGTCCAGACCAATTTGCTGGCAACGGCGGTTGGCGATGAAACGCAGATACTCTTTGAACATAGAGGCGTTCAAACCCAACACCCCCCTTGGCATGGTGTCTTCCGCATAGCGATATTCCAGTTCCACCCCCTTGCGGACTAGATTGCGGATATCCTCTCGGAATTCGGGGGCCCAAAGCTGGGGATTTTCCAACTTGATCTGATTGATGACGTCGATGCCGAAATTGCAATGCATGGACTCATCCCGCAGGATGTATTGGTACTGTTCGGCGGCGCCGGTCATTTTGTTTTGCCGTCCCAGTGCCAGGATTTGGGCAAATCCGACATAGAAAAACAATCCCTCCATAATACACGCGAACACGATCAAGCTACGCAGCAATTGCTGATCGGACTCGAGGGAACCAGTCTTGAAAGCGGGATCGGTGAGCGTATCGATAAAGGGCAGCAGGAATTCATCTTTGTCCCGAATGCTGGGAATCTCGTGATACATGTTGAAGATTTCCCCCTCATCCAAGCCCAGGCTTTCCACGATATACTGGTAGGCGTGGGTGTGAATGGCCTCCTCGAAGGCTTGTCGCAACAGATACTGGCGGCACTCGGGGTTGGTAATGTGCCGATAGGTGCCCAGCACGATATTGTTGGCCGCGAGACTGTCGGCAGTGACGAAAAAACCCAGGTTCCGCTCGACGATGCGCCGCTCATCGGGGGTCAGGCCATTAGGGTCTTTCCACAATGCAATGTCCCGGCTCATGCTGATTTCCTGGGGCATCCAATGGTTGGCGCAAGCCGCCAGATATTTTTCCCAAGCCCATTTGTACTTGAAAGGGACTAATTGGTTGACGTCGGCCCGGCAATTGATGATTTGCTTGTCGGCGACGGTGATGCGCCGGGCGCTGTTTCCGGCGGAGTAGCGTTCTTCGTTGCCAGCCGGGAGCGGATCAATCATGCCGGGATGACTGGCGAAGGATTCCTTCGAGGTGATTTCTTCAAATTGCAGCATTGTTATTCCTCAAGTTCCTATTGGCAGGCTTCACAATCCGGATTGTCGATAGCGCAAAATTCGGCTTTTGCAGATAGATCTTGGTAGGGCACCGCATTAAGAGCGCCCGGAGCCACCGTGGATTTTTCCGCCGAGGTGGCGCCCAAGGTCCGCAGATAATAGGTGGTCTTCAGCCCCCGCACCCAAGCCAGCTTGTAGATCTCGTCGAGCTTTTTGCCGGAAGCGCCGGCCATGTAGACGTTCAGCGATTGGGCCTGGTCGATCCACTTCTGCCGCCGCGCCCCGGCCTCCACGATCCAGCCGGGATCGATTTCGAAGGCGGTGGCGTAGAGGCTGCGGATGTCGGGGGGAATGCGATCGATGGGGGCGACGCTGCCGTCGAAATACTTGAGATCGGCGATCATCACTTCGTCCCAGACATTGAGCCGCTTCAAATCCCGCACCAGGTATTCGTTGGCGACCGTGAATTCTCCGGACAAGTTGGATTTCACGTAAAGGTTCTGATAAGTCGGCTCGATGCTCGCGGAAACCCCGATAATATTGGCGATAGTCGCGGTGGGAGCGATAGCCAGGCAATTGGAGTTGCGCATGCCGAACCGCCGGATGCGGTCCCGCAATACCTGCCAATCCAGGGTCTCGGCAGTATCCACCTCTACATAGCCGCCCCGTTCCTCGGTCAGCAGCCGCAAGGTATCCTGCGGCAAAATCCCCTTGGACCACAAAGATCCCTCATAGGTCGAGTAGCTTCCACGCTCCTCGGCCAACTCGGTGGAGGCCCAGTAGGCGGAATAAGCCACCGCCTCCATGGTCCGGTCGGCGAATTCCACGGCCGACCGGGAGGCGTAGGGAATTCGCAGCTCATGCAGGCAATCCTGAAACCCCATGATTCCCAGACCCACGGGGCGGTGCTTCAAGTTGGAGTTGCGGGCCTTGTCCACCGCGTAATAATTCAGGTCGATCACGTTGTCCAGCATGCGCATGGCGATCCGGACGGTGCGGCGCAGTTTGTCGTGATCCAGCATGCCGTCCCTGACGTGGGCCACCAGGTTGACGGAGCCGAGATTGCATACGGCGATTTCGGCATCACTGGTATTGAGGGTGATTTCCGTGCACAGATTCGAGCTATGCACCGCCCCCACATGCCCTTGGGGGGAGCGGATATTGCAAGGGTCCTTGAAAGTGATCCAGGGATGTCCGGTTTCGAACAGCATGGTGAGCATCTTGCGCCACAACTGAGCGGCAGGGATTTTCTTAAACAGCTTCAGCTCGCCCCGCGCGGCCTTGTCCTCGTAAGCCAGATAGGCTTTCTCGAAAGCCTTGCCGTATTTATCGTGGAGATCCGGCACGTCGGAGGGGCTGAACAGGGTCCATTCCCCTCCCTCCATGACCCGTTTCATGAACAGATCCGGCACCCAATTGGCGGTATTCATGTCGTGGGTCCGGCGCCGGTCATCGCCGGTGTTCTTGCGCAGCTCGAGAAACTCCTCGATGTCGAGGTGCCACGTCTCCAGATAGGCGCATACCGCCCCTTTACGCTTGCCCCCCTGGTTAACGGCCACCGCGGTGTCATTCACGACTTTGAGGAAGGGCACCACCCCCTGGGATTTCCCATTGGTGCCTTTAATGTGGGACCCCAGCGCACGAACTGAGGTCCAGTCATTGCCCAGTCCGCCGGCGAATTTGGAAAGCAGGGCGTTTTCCTTGATGGCGTCGTAAATTCCTTCGAGATCGTCGGATACCGTGGTCAGGTAGCAACTGGAAAGCTGGGCGCGCCGGGTGCCGGAGTTGAACAGGGTGGGCGTCGAGCTCATGAAGTCGAAGCTGGACAGCACGTCGTAGAACTCGATGGCCCGAACTTCCCGGTCCGATTCGTTGAGAGCGAGCCCCATGGCCACCCGCATAAAGAACGCTTGGGGCAGTTCGATGCGCCGCTCTTGGATGTGCAGAAAATAGCGGTCATACAAGGTTTGCAGCCCCAGGTAGCCGAACTGGAAATCCCGCCCGGTTTGCAGGGCGGCGCCCAACCGGTCCAGATCGAACTCGGCCAGCCTGGGGTCCAGCAGTTCCGCGGCAATTCCCTGCCGGATACAGGATGGAAAATATTGCCGATAACGGGAGCGCATTTCCTCCTGGCCCACCTCTTCTCCCAGCACTTCCCGCCGGATGTCGTGGAGCAGCAAGCGGGCGGTGACGTAGCTGTAATCGGGATCCTTCTCGATGAGCGCACGGGCCGACAAGACCAGGGATTTGCGTACTTCCTCCATGGGGATGCCTTCGTAGATATCCCGCAGGGTGGCTTGGAGGACCGCGGCGGGACTCACCCCGGATCCCAGTCCCTGGCAGCTATCTTCCACCAACCGGTTTAGCCGCGCCATGTCGAAGAGTTTGATTTCCCCGTTTTCGGTGACGTGGATTGCCCTGTCGGCCGGCAAAGGTTGGGATTCTTTCTGGCGCGCGCGCTCTCTGGCGCGATCTTCCCGGTACAGGACGTAAGCGCGGGCCACGTCGTGCTGTCCGGAGCGCATCAAGACGAGTTCCACCTGATCCTGGATGTCCTCGATATGGAAAGTTCCGCCATGGGGCTGGCGCCGCACCAGGGCGGACACCACCTCTCCGGTGAGTTTGGCCACCAACTCCCGGACCCGGGCCGAAGCCGCTCCCTGTCCTCCATCCACCGCGATGAATGCCTTGCTCATGGCAATGGAAATCTTCGCTGGCTCGAAGCCCACCACCGCACCATTGCGGCGGATCACTTTGTGCTGCCCGAAGCGGGAATCGGATTCCGGAGCGCCCTCCGAGAAGGGCTGGAGTACCGGGAGGATGCCGGAAGTTTCTGTGGAAAGCTGCATGCTCTCTGGCCTCCTTAGTCCGTTGGGGGTCCGTGCCCCCGGCCTCCCTGGACCTAAAACACTATATCTTGTGTCGGCCAAGGGAAAATTAACAATTGGTAGTGGCAAGAATGGCAGAGAAGATTTTTTTTTGCAAGGGTTTTTTAGCGAGCGCGGGGTGCAAAAGATTGACGCGGTTTTCCCGCGGGTAACGTTCCTGGCTTTTGGGTGGGCGACAGAGGTTTCCGGGGGGCGGTCCATGGAGCGTCGTTGCAAGGAGGGTGTCGCGGGGGGCGGTTGTGCCCTCCCCGTAAAGCCAATAGAATGGCGGCTTCCGGCGGGTGTAGTTCAATGGCAGAACGAAAGCTTCCCAAGCTTTAGACGTGGGTTCGATTCCCATCACCCGCTCCACGGTTTTCTTGCCTGGATTCCTTCGGCTGTTCCAGCGTTCCCTTCAAATCGAGGTCCCGAGGGGCGCGGTTTTTTCGGCGGCGCCCCACCCCGCGACCGTTACCGCTGCGTCGGGACCCCGGCTTGCTTGGCTTGAAAGCGCCGGGCGAAGCGCTCGGTGGCGACGGCGGCTCGGACGTGGGTGCCCGTGCCGATTCTCTCCATGCCGTCATGGGCTTCGACGGCAAAAGTGACGGTGTTGTCGTCCCCCACGGCAACGACCCGGGCTGTTGCCGTTACCGTGAATCCCGCGGGGGTCGCCGCCAAGTGGGTAATGTCCACCTTGAGCCCCACCGATACCCAGCCCTCCGGAAGATAGGCGGCGATGGCATCGGTGGCGGCTACTTCCATGAGGTAGATCATCATGGGGGTGCCGTAGACTTCCGGCATGTGGGGGTGAAAGTGGGCGACGGTGAGTTCCCGCGTGACTTGTACGGTTCGGGTGGCGGCGGCTCCCAAGGGAATGTTGGCGGTGGCGGTCATGGGTGTCCTGATTGCGAGGGGGCTTATCCGGCACACACCGGGCAAGCGGGATCCCGGCCGATGCGCACTTCTCGCCATTCCATGGACAACGCGTCCAACAGCAGCAGCCGGCCGGCCAGGGTACGGCCGATGCCCAGCAACAGCTTGAGGGCTTCGGCCGCTTGGACCGTGCCGATGATGCCGACGCAGGGGGCAAATACTCCCATGATCGCGCACGGCGTCTCGTCGCCGCCGGCTTGTTCCGGGAACAGGCAGTGGTAGCACGGGCTTTCCTTATCCCGCAAATCAAACACCGACACTTGGCCGTCGAAACGGATGCCGGCCCCGGAGACCAGGGGTTTGTTATGCCCAACACATGCCCGGTTGATGGCGTGGCGGGTGATAAAATTGTCGCTGGCGTCCAATATCACGTCGGCCCGGGCGACCAGCTGCTCCAAGCGGGCTTCTTCCACTCTTTCCGGAATGGCAATGATTTCGACATCGGGATTGATCGACCGCAGGGTGTGCCGGGCCGACAGCGCCTTAGGAGTGTCCAGGGCCTCGCTCCGGTGGACGATCTGCCGTTGCAGGTTGGTGAGATCCACGGTGTCGCCGTCGCAGAGGGTAAGAGTCCCGACCCCGGCGGCGGCCAGGTAGAGTGCGGCCGGGGAGCCCAACCCCCCCAGGCCGATCAACAGGGCGTGGGAGGCGGCGAGCTTGCGTTGTCCTTCGATGCCGATTTCCGGCAACAGGATATGGCGGCTGTAGCGGAGCAGTTGTTCGTCGGTCACGGGGGCATCTTGGGCCGCCCGCCCGCTATTTTTGGGCGGTGGTTGGGGCGCCTTTTAGATGGGCGATGGCTCGACTGAGCAAGATGTCGTCCTTGGAGCCGAATTCCACCGGCGCGGTTTTCCCGGTCTTTTCCCCTTCCGTGACGGGCTTGGGGGGGGGCGGTTCGATTTTGGCCGGGGCGGCGGGTTTTGCTTGATCATTGGCCAAGTGCCGCTCCAGATCCGCCTCCTTCAGATGCAGGACGCTATCGCCGCCGTTGGGATCTTCCACCGCGATGTCTGGAATGATGCCCTTGGCCTGGATGGATCGGCCGCTGGGAGTGTAGTAGCGGGCGGTGGTGAGCTTGATGGCGGTTTGGTTGCCCAGCGGCAGGATGGTTTGCACCGAGCCCTTGCCGAAGGTTTGGGACCCCATGATGGTGGCTCGCTTATGGTCCTGCAAGGCGCCGGCGACGATTTCCGAGGCGGAAGCCGACCCGCCGTTCACCAGCACCACCATGGGGACCGTTTTGACCGCCGCCGGCAGTTTTTTCAGATAGTCGTCCCGGAAGGAGCCCCGCAGGTAATTTTCGCTGCTGGCGGTGAGTTTCATCTTG
>JAHFQX010000034.1 GCA_023259135.1 Betaproteobacteria bacterium
GCTTGCCAGCATCTCGCCGCGGCCGAACCTCGGCCCTCAATGCGATCCCCGGACAAAAACCGCCCGGTTCGCCGATTTTTCACACCCCACGGGCGGGCGGCAGCCCAAACCGGGGAATTCATTTACTTAACTGGTGCCGATGATCAGACTCGAACTGATACGGCTTTCGCCACCGCCCCCTCAAGACGGCGTGTCTACCAATTTCACCACATCGGCACGGCCATCCATTGCGCGGCGTTAGAAACTCCCAACAACGCCGGTTATTTCGGTAAATCCTTGACTTTGGAGGAGGACGGCTCAGCGGCCGGGGCGGCGGATCCCGCAGATCCAGGGATCCCCTCCACGGGAGCCGGGATCGCCATCACCCCTTGCGTCTCGCGACCCAGACCGGCCAGATAGGTCAACCCCAAACTCGTTACAAAAAATATCGTCGCCAGCACGGCGGTGGTGCGGCTCAGAAAATTCGCCGAACCCGTCGCACCGAACAGGCTCCCGGATGCCCCGCTACCGAAAGCGGCCCCCATATCGGCACCTTTGCCGTGCTGAAGCAGCACCAAACCGATCACTCCGAGAGCAACCAAGATATGCACCACGAGAACCAAAATTTCCATCGCTTCCTCAACGAGATTCGTGGGCTGCCGCGCAAATCGCCAAAAACTCTCCCGCATCCAAGGAGGCTCCACCCACCAGGGCCCCGTCTATGTCGGGCATGGCAAACAATTCCGCAGCGTTGGCGGCCTTGACGCTGCCGCCGTACAAAATCCGCAACCGCTCGGCGACCCTCTGATCGCCCTGGGCCACCACTTCCCGAATCATCCGGTGAACCGCTTGGGCTTGCGCGGGGGAGGCGGTTTTTCCGGTCCCGATCGCCCACACCGGCTCATAAGCCACGACGGCCCGGTCATAAGCTTGGGCGCCGAGCCCATCCAACAGCGCCTGGATCTGACCGGTCACCACGGCCTCGGTGCGGCCGGCTTCCCATTCCTCCAGGGTTTCCCCCACGCAAACCACGGGAATCATCCCCCCCGCCTGGGTCGCGCCAACTTTCGCCGCAACCGTCGCATCACCCTCGGCATACAATCGCCGCCGCTCCGAATGGCCGACGATCACATAACGGCAACCGAAGTCGGCCAGCATTCCCGCGGAAACTTCACCCGTGTAGGCGCCCGAGGGGTATTGACTGACATTCTGCGCACCCCATTGGACCACGGTGCGCCGCAAAAGGTCTTGAGCCTGGAACAGATAAGGGAAGGGAACGCAGACCGCGCATTCCGCTTTGTCCAGCGACGCCGTCCCTTCCGCGACTTTGAGCAACAGCGCACTGTTTTGGGCAAGGTTGCCGTGCATTTTCCAGTTGCCGGCCACCAGCTTTTTACGCACCGTTTCCCCGATTCCGTTAAACGGTGGAATGGTACTCAGGAACCGCACAGGGGTCAATGGCGAATCACGTCACGAATTGCCGTTTAAGCAGTCGGGGCCAGCACTCCGCCACGCGGAGGATTTTCGGCAAAAGCCGGCGAGGCAAGAAGCCAGTTGGGGCGCCACAGCTTTTAACGTTGCCAGCATTTCGTTATTTGGAATACAGTCCCGATCAACTTGCTCTCCAATAGGAACCCTGATGCCTCCCCACGGCCTGCCTGTCCAAAACGCACTCTATACCGGTTCCGTAATCCGGCGGATCGAGGCCCTGTTCAGCCAGTCAGCCGATCCCCCATTGATGGAACGGGCTGGCCTAGCCGTCGCGGAGCTAGCCCGAGAGCTTGCCGGAACTGGGGAAATCCTGGTGGTAGCGGGCCCCGGCAATAACGGCGGGGATGCCTTGGTAGCCGCACGGCACTTGAAAAATGGGTGGTTCCCGGTAACTATGGTCATGATCGGCGATCCCCATCGGCTGTCCACCGATGCCTCGGCCGCCCTGGCGGCGTGGCGGGCCCAGGGTGGCGTGCTGGAAACCGCGATCCCGTCCGGACGCCACTGGTCCCTGGTGCTGGACGGACTATTGGGAATGGGCTTGGCGCGGCCGGTTACCGGACGCATGGAAGAATGGATCGGGGCGATCAACCGGACCCAGGCGCCGGTTCTCGCCCTGGACGTTCCCAGCGGCCTGAGCGCCGACACCGGCCAAGTGCTAGGCTGCGCGGTACGGGCCCACCACACCGTGACCTTCATCGCCCATAAGCCCGGCTTGTTCACCTTGGACGGACCCGATCATTGCGGTACCGTGCATTTACGGGATTTGGGCCTCACTCCGGTCCAACTGCCCCCGCCCTCGGGCTGGCTGCTGGGAACCTCACTGCTGGCCGAGGCTTTTCCGGCACGCCGCCAGAACAGCCACAAGGGACTATTCGGCAGCGTGGGGATCGTCGGCGGGGCGCCGGGCATGGTGGGGGCGGCTTTTCTCGCCGGCCGCGCTGCTTTGAGATTAGGGGCCGGACGCGTCCATGTCGGCCTATTGGCCCCGGCGCTGTGGGATCCGGTGCAGCCCGAACTCATGGTCCGGAGCGCCGCCGATACCCTCGCCCTGGATCAGTTGACTGCCTTAGTGCTCGGTCCGGGGCTGGGACACTCTCCGGAAGCCTTGACCATTTTGCAAGCCGGAATCGCCAGGCCTGTGCCGCTGCTGCTAGATGCCGACGCCCTCAACCTACTGGCCTCGCACCCGCAACTCCAACAACCCTTGCCCCGGCGGCAGGCCCCCCTGCTGCTGACCCCTCACCCCGCCGAAGCGGCCCGCCTGCTGAATTCGTCCACCGCCGATGTCCAAGCCGACCGCATCGCCGCAGCCCTGACCCTAGCAAGCCGTTACCGGGCCCAAGTGGTACTGAAAGGAGTGGGCAGCATTTGCGCTACCCCGGAGGGCCGTTGGTATCTCAACCCCACCGGCAACCCCGGCATGGCCAGCGCCGGCACGGGGGATGTCCTGTCGGGCATGGCCGGTGCCCTGTTGGCCCAGGGCCTTGACGCCGAGACCGCCCTGCTGGCCGCCATCTACCTACACGGGCTGGCCGCGGATCGCTTGGCGGCTCAGGGCATCGGCCCGGTGGGACTCGCCGCTTCCGAGCTATGCGACGCGGCGCGCAGCTTGGTTAACCAGTCATTCCGGTAAATGAAGTAGGCCAGGGTAAACGCGGCGGCAACCAGGGTGGCTAATAGTTTGCTCATTTTACGTCTTATATTTCGGGTTAACTGAGAACAAGGGGACACGCAATAAGTCGCATGTTTCCGACAAATAACGTACCCCTGGAAAAAGTTAACAAAACCAACCTCGGGCTGGGAGCCTTGGACAATCAAGGGAGCGGTTTTTCCAGGGAAAACAGCTCGACCACCGTTTCCCGCTCTCGGATAAGATGCAAAGCTCCCCCATCCACCATCACTTCCGCCGCCCGGGGGCGAGTGTTGTAGTTGGAACTCATGGCCATGCCGTAGGCCCCGGCGGAGAGCACCGCCAGCAAATCCCCCTCCTCCACCGTCAAATCCCGCTCGTGGCCTAGGAAATCCCCGCTTTCGCACACCGGCCCCACCACTTCGTAGCGGCGCGGCCTACCATCCCGCCGCAACACCGGTACGATGGCGTGATAAGCATCGTACAGGGCCGGCCTCGCCAAATCGTTCATCGCGGCATCCACGATCGCAAAATTCCGCTGGCTGCCGTGCTTGAGGTATTCCACTCGAGTCAGCAGCAAGCCGGCATTGCCGACCAGAAACCGCCCCGGCTCCAGAATGAGGCGTTGCGGCCGCCCAGCCAGCGCGTTTCGTATGGCTCCGGCATATTCGGCAATGTCGGGGGGCACTTCCTCCCGGTAGCGTATGCCCAGACCGCCCCCCAAATCCATATGTTCCAGGACGATGCCATCGGCGGCCAATTCATCCGTCAAGGTCAAAACGCGCTCCAAGGCTGCCAAGAATGGCGCCGTCTCGGTGAGCTGGGAACCAATGTGGCAGTCGATGCCCACGACCCGCAGATGGGGCAGCGTGGCAGCGCGGCGATACAAGGACCGGGCTTCTTCGAAGGGGATGCCGAACTTGCTGTCCTTAAGGCCGGTGGCGATGTATGGATGGGTCCGGGCATCCACATCAGGATTGACCCGCAGGCTCACCGGCGCTAACCGCCCGATCTCTCCGGCGACACGATCAATCCGGGACAATTCGCTGGCCGATTCCACGTTGAAGCACAATACGCCGGCTTCCAGTGCCGCCAGAATTTCCGGGCTCGATTTTCCTACCCCGGAGAACACGGTCTTGGCGGGATCGCCTCCTGCCGCCAACACGCGCTGCAACTCGCCGCCGGAAACGATATCGAAACCGCTGCCCAGGCGGGCGAACAGATTGAGTACCGCCAGGTTGGAGTTGGCCTTGACGGCATAGCACACTAAATGGTCGATGCCGGAAAACGCCGCGTCGAAGGCCGCGTAGGTATCGGTCAGGGCCTTCCTGGAATAGACGTAGCAGGGAGTCCCGAAGCGAGAGGCCACTTCCCCCAAGGCAACGGATTCTAAAAACAGCCGCCCTTGGCAGTCATTCAGGCCGTTCATCGGGGGGCTCGTTCGACGCTAGACGCAGCCGATTCGCCGGGCAGATACAACGGACCCTTGGAGCCGCATCCTTGCAGGATGATCAGGGCCAGGAACAACGCGAGAAATCGACGCATCTGAGGAAGCTCCGGAAGCGCCGGAGTGTAGCACAAAGCCATGGATGAGACTGAATTCCAACAGACGGCGCCGACGCGGAGATCGATAAGGAAACATCATGGACATACAAGTGGCCAAATGGGGCAACAGCCTGGCACTGCGCATTCCCGCCGATTATGTCCGGCGCACTGGCATTAAGGCAGGCGACCGCGTGGAAGCCAGTCTTACCCCAGACGGCGGGCTGACGATCCGGCCGGCCACCTGGAACCGGAAGGTGTTCGCCGAGGAGCTTGCGGCGTCCCGCGATTCCATGAAGATGGGCCATTCGGTCATCCAGGAATTGCGGCGCGGGGGGCGATACTGATGGTCTATGTGGATACCGGCGTCCTGGCCGCTGTGAAACAAGTGCTAAACATGCCAAGCCTCTCTACTTTTTTCCTGGTGGTATTTGACCTCTGGCTCTTCGGCTGTACTCAGGACAGGCCTATACCGACAGATAACGATGTCCTTGCTCATTCAGTTCCCGGCGACGGACACGATAGTCCGGCAGAATGCTTTCCACCAGCGCCCAGAATACCGGGGAATGATTCAGAATCTTGATGTGAGCCAATTCGTGGACCACCACATAATCCACCAGCCGCAGCGGCGCCTGCACCAGCCGCCAGTTGAAGCGCAGCTCCCCCCTGCCGTTGCAACTGCCCCAGCGGCTTCGCGCATCGGACAAACGAATGCGGGGCACGGCAATTTCCAGCACCGCCACGTAATGCTCGACCCGCCGCCGGAATAGGCTCAATGCCTCTCCCTTGAGCCAGGGCACAATCGCTTCCCGTAACGCCGCCCCTCCTTCGGCTGCGCCGCTGACCAGCAGGCTGAATCCCAGCAGCCGGATATCGGGCGGGCCCGCCCGCTGCACCACCTCCAACAGCACGGGAGCCCCCAGATAACACAGCGCCTCCCCGTGGCGCCAAGCCAATTCCGGCGGCTTGCGGGCATCCCAGATTTGCAGCTTCTCGATGATCCAGGCGGCCGCTTCCGACAGCGCTTGCCGGATACGGCGATCGGAGGTCCGCCAGGGAACGCTGAGCATCAGCCCTCCTTCGTTGACCTCCAGGCCCATGCGCCGGCGCCGACGGCTGCGCTTGAGCAAATAGGCAATCTCCCGAGTTCCCAGCCGAATCGTGCGCTGCTCGATAGGCGGCCGGTCAGGAAGCAGCACGGGCCCGTCCATTGAGTTTCCGCATCTCCCCTTCGATCCACATTTGCGCCCGCCGCAATACGTCTTCGGCTGTGCTCCCCTCAGGATACAAGGCCGGCCCCACCCTGACCGTAATGATGCCGGGGTATTTGATGAAACCATTACGAGGCCAGCATTCTCCGGCATTGTGGGCCACCGGCACCAGCGGCGCCTTAGCATGCGCCGCCAATAATACACCGCCGATTCGATATTTGCCTCGCTTGCCCGGAGCGATGCGGGTGCCTTCCGGAAACACCGTGATCCAGAATCCATGCCGCAGCCGCTCCGTGCCTTGCTGCAAAATCTGCTTGATCGCCCGCCTTCCCGAGCCCCGATCGATGGCAACGGGGCTGGTCATGGCCAGCCCCCAGCCAAAGAAGGGGATCATCAGCAGTTCGCGTTTCAACACCCAAACCTGGGGAGGAAAAATCCACTGAAAAGCCAAGGTCTCCCAAGCCGATTGGTGCTTGGAAAAAATCACGCTGGGTTCGGCCGGGAGTTTCTCCAAGCCTTCCACCCGGTAGCGAATACCGCACAGCCATCGCGCCAGACGGAGCACGATCCAGGACCATCCTGAAATAATCCTATAGCGAAGCAAAGGCGGAAAAGGAAAAGTCAGCAGCGCCGCAACCGCATAAGGCGGAGTGACAATAAAAATAGCAACGGCGAACAGCGTGGAGCGGAATAGCGCCGATATCTGCTTCATCGGCCGATAATGAAATGAGCCGTGGCCAACAAATCGTCGAATACCAAGGTGCCTTCAGGCAGACCCCCGGCTTCCTGGGTCTTGCGGCCTTTGCCGGTCAGCACTAGGATCGGTTGGGCTCCCACCATCGCCACGCTTTGCAAATCCCGCAGGGAATCCCCGACCCCCGGCACGCCGGTCAGATCGACATTGAAACGCCGGGCGATCTGATCGAGCATGCCGGTTCCCGGCTTGCGGCAATTGCATTGGGCATTCACCGGATGGGGACAGTAGAACACCGCCTCGATCCGCCCCCCTGTCTGGATCACCGCTTTGTGCATCTTGGCATGAATGGCATTCAGGGTGGCCATGTCGAACAACCCTCTGCCGATTCCGGATTGATTGGTGGCGACCACGATGCGGTAGCTTGCTTGAGTCAGCCGGGCGATGGCCTCGAGGCTGCCGGGAATCGGGCGCCACTCTTCCGGAAATTTGATGAATTGGTCACTGTCGTAATTAATGACGCCGTCGCGATCCAGGATCACCAGCTTCATGGGTCACGCTGCCAACTTGGAAAGATCCGCCACCTGGTTCACCAAGCGGGACAGGCGGGATAACAAGGCCAAGCGGTTGGCTCGCAGCAGCGGTTCTTCGCACATCACCAGCACTTCGTCGAAGAACCGATCTACCGGGCCTTTCACCGCCGCCAACAATTTGAGAGCCTGCTCATAGCCGGCTTCCTCGACCTGGGCCAGGACTTCGGGCTCCAACCGAACCAGGACATCGAACAAAGCTCGCTCAGCAGCGTGCTCCAACAAAGTCGCGCTGGGCGCCCCGTCTCCACCGCCCGCTTTACGCAGAATATTGCGGATCCGTTTATCGGCCGCGGCCAGGCTTTCAGCCTCCGGCAGGCCACGGAATACCCGAACCGCCTCGATCCGCCGCAGCACCCGATCAATGCGGACGGGGCGCTGGCTCACCACCGCTTCTATTTCCTCGATGGTAAAGCCCTTATCCTTCAGGTAGCCCTTGAGGCGCTCCAATAAAAACCCATAGACGTCCAGCGCCACGCTCTCCCTGCCCCCCTCCGCCCGAAACAGCGCCCGGGAGCACTCCAACATCTCCAAAATATCCAATGGCAAACCGCGCTCCGCCAGCAACCGCAACACCCCCAAGCCATGACGCCGCAGCGCGAAGGGATCCTTGTCCCCGGTGGGAACAAGGCCGATTCCGAACATTCCCACCAGGGTATCCAGCTTATCCGCCAGCGCCAGGCAGACCCCCACGTTGTCCCGTGGCAGTCCGTCGTTAGCGAAGCGAGGCCGGTAGTGCTCCTCGATGGCCCATGCCACTTGCTCCGGCTCCCCTTCGTGCAACGCATAGTAGCGGCCCATGATGCCTTGCAGTTCCGGAAACTCTCCCACCATGTCGGTCAACAGATCCGCTTTGCACAAATAAGCGGCGCGTTCGGCGCGTTCGGTAGCTACTCCCAATCGCTGGGCAATGATCCCCGAGAGCTTGACAATGCGCTCCACCCGATCGAGCTGACTTCCCAGCCGATTGTGATAGACCACCGCGGCCAACCGTGGCACCCGTTGTTCCAACCGAGTCTTGCGATCCTGATCGTAAAAGAATTTGGCGTCCGAAAGCCGGGCCCGCAATACCCGCTCGTTACCTTGAACAATATTCACCGGGTTTTCGATAGCCATATTGGAAACCATCAGGAAGCGCGGCAGGAGCTTGCCGTCGGCATCCAGCAGCGGGAAATAGCGCTGGTGATGCTGCATCGAAAGCATGAGGCATTCCTGGGGCACGACGAGAAACGCCGGGCTGAAAGTCCCCGCATACACAGCAGGATATTCCACCAGCGCGGTGACCTCGTCGAGGAGCGCCTCATCCCACGGAATCCGCGCCGCTCCGGCAGCCTGTTCAAGATCTCGGCGAATCCGCTCCTGGCGGGCGCTAAAGGACGGAATAACAAACCCTTCGGACTCCAGCGTGGCCTCGTAGCCGTCCGCGGCGGAGAGGGTCAACCGTCCTTTTCCGAGAAAACGATGGCCCCGGGTCACATTACCGCTCATTTGCGCCAATATCTGTCCGGCGATCACCCGCTTCCCGTGGAGCATCACCAAACCGCGCACCGGCCTAACGAATTGCGCTTCCCCATCGCCCCAGCGCATCGTTTTCTGGGCCGGCAGCCGCGACGCGGCCGCCGCCACGATCCCCGGCAACAAGGCATCGAGACTCTCGCCGCGCTTTTCATAGCGATAACAGACGTAATCCCCCTTGGGGTCCCGCACCACGAGCAGGTTTTGCAGCAAGGCTTCCAGGGCTACCCCGCATTTTTTGGCGAATCCGCCGGCGACTTTTTCCACCGGTCGACCCTGGCCATCATAGAGCGCGGCGCAACTCGGGCCCTTGATCTGCTCCCAGCCATCCGGCTGCCGCTGGCGTACCCCAGGAATCAGCGCGGCGATGCGGCGGGGGGTAACGAGGGCCCGAGGAGTGCCGGGAGCGGCCAGCAAATTCGCCTCCTGCAGACCGGCCGCCAGGAAATCTGCGAAGCCCTCAAAGCGACGCAGTATCTTCGGAGGGAGTTCTTCGGTGAGAAGCTCGATGAGCAGCGTGGCTTCCATGGGTCAGCTTTTTTGCAACATGGGAAAGCCCAGCGCTTCCCGGGAGGCGTAATAGGCCTGGGCCACCTGCCGGGCCAGAGCGCGGACCCGGCCAATATAGGCGGCCCGCTCGGTCACCGAAATAGCGCCTCGGGCATCCAGTAGGTTGAAGGTATGGGAACACTTCATCACCATCTCGAAGCCCGGCAGCGGCAGTTCCAAGTTCAGCAGGCGCTTGGCTTCCGTCTCGAAGCCGTTAAATTGCTGCAGCAGCCACTGCGCGTTACTGTGCTCGAAATTGTAGCGGGACTGCTCCACCTCGTTTTGTAGGAACACGTCGCCGTAGCTTACCCCCTCCACCCAAGTCAGGTCGTAAACGTTTTCCCTGGCTTGCAGATACATGGCCAGGCGTTCCAAGCCATAGGTAATCTCTCCCAGCACCGGCCGGCAATCCAGTCCTCCCACCTGCTGAAAATAAGTGAACTGAGTCACCTCCATGCCATTGAGCCAGACTTCCCAGCCCAACCCCCAGGCTCCCAGGGTAGGCGACTCCCAATCATCCTCGACGAAACGGATGTCATGCTCGCAAGGATCGATCCCCAGCGCCCGCAGGGAACCCAGATAGCGATCCTGGATATCGTCGGGAGAAGGCTTCAGCACGACCTGGTATTGATAATAATGCTGCAAGCGGTTGGGATTATCCCCGTAGCGCCCGTCCTTGGGCCGCCGCGAAGGCTGGACATAAGCCGCCTTCCACGGTTCGGGGCCGAGAGCCCGAAGAAAAGTGGCGGGGTGGAAGGTCCCCGCCCCCATCTCCACGTCATAGGGTTGCAGCAGGATGCAACCCTGTTCGTCCCAATAAGCGGCAAGGGTACGGATGATTTGCTGGAAGGTGGGAGGCGCCATTGCCGAAGGAACGCGAAAAGGCGCTATTCTAAAGGTTTTCCGGCCCCGGGAAAAACAATGGCTGGAAACGATGCCGAATCAAAGACGGCGAATGCGCTCCAAAATGCCGGTGGTGGAGGCGGAGTGAAGCAACGGAATCGAATGAACCGCCCCGCCCCAGGCCAAAACTTCCCGGGCGCCAACGATGGCGTCCATGGCCCAATCCCCGCCTTTGACGAGAATGTCGGGCTTGATCTTCAGAATCAGCTCCAAAGGCGTATCGGCGTCGAACCAAGTCACCAAGTCCACGCTGGCCAGCGCCGCCAATACCGCCCCGCGATCCTGCAGCGGATTGATGGGGCGGTCCGTTCCCTTGCCCAGCCTGCGCACCGAGGCGTCGCTGTTGGCGGCCACCACCAGGCTCGCTCCCAAGGCCCGCGCTTGAGCCAGGTAAGTTACATGGCCCCGGTGCAAAATATCGAAACAGCCGTTGGTGAACACCAGCGGTCGAGGCAGTCGCTGAAAAACCTCCGTCAAGGTTTCGGGAGAGCAGATTTTCCTCTCGAAGACCGGGGGCGGGTAAACACGGGTCATGGCATGGCCACAAATCAGAACTGCTCGTCGGCCAGCGCCAAGGTAGCGGCGCTGCCATGAATGACCGCATGGGCCAAGGCCGCGGCTTGGCTCAGCTGATGGTCGGCATAGAAGCGGGCGGTCAGCAGCTTGCCGCGATAGAAAGCCTGCTCCGAGGTCCCTCGATCCAAGGCCGCCTGGGCGGCCAAGGCCGCCCGCCCCAGCAGCCAGCCGCCGGTTACGATGCCGAATAACTTGAGATAGGGCACCGAACCCGCTGCCGCCGCCCGGGGATCGTTGCCATAAGTCTTGGCCACCCAACGGGTTGACTGTTCGAGAGCCGCCAGCGCCTTGCCCAATGGTATCCCTATCGGCCTCAATTCTTCCCGGGGATTTTGTTCCAAGGCAATTCCAGTTTTCGCCATTTCTCCCAACAGACCCAGAGCGATCTGACCGCCATCCCGGCCGACTTTCCGGCCGATAAGGTCGGTAGCCTGGATACCGGTAGTGCCTTCGTAAATGGCGGTAATCCGGGCATCCCGGAAATGCTGGGCGGCGCCGGTCTCC
Source organism: Betaproteobacteria bacterium (assembly GCA_023259135.1). Taxonomy (GTDB): domain Bacteria; phylum Pseudomonadota; class Gammaproteobacteria; order Burkholderiales; family JAHFQX01; genus JAHFQX01. The sequence goes on from JAHFQX010000034.1 coordinate 11,188, forward strand.
TCGATGAAACCCATGCCGCCATGGATCTGCACCCCGGTGGAAGTAATCTCGATGGACTGCTCGGTGCACCAGCCTTTCACCACCGGGATCAGCAAATCCAGCAATCCCTGGGCTCGGCGGCGTTCGGCAGGATCCGGATGGCGCTTGCTCTTATCCATTAAAACAGCGGCGAAATAGGCCAGCGCCCGCATCGCCTCGATCTGGGATTTCATGCTGAGCAGCATGCGCCGCACGTCGGGATGACGGATGATAGGCACCCGGCCCGTGGGAGGCTCGCCGATAGGGAAGCCTTGTACCCGCTCCTTGGCATAACCGAGGGCCTGCTGATAGGCGCGCTCGGAAATCGCCACGCCCTCCAGCCCCACCGCCAGCCGGGCGTGATTCATCATGGTGAACATGTATTCCAGGCCCCGGTGGGGTTCTCCCATCAGATAGCCCACGGCGCCCTCCTTTTCTCCCAGGGCCATCACGCAAGTAGGGCTGGCATTGATGCCCAGCTTGTGTTCCAAGGATACGCAACGCACGTCGTTGCGACGGCCTGGAGCGCCATCCGGGCTCAGCAGGAATTTGGGAACGATGAACAGAGAAATTCCTTTCACGCCCTCCGGGGCGTCCGGCAAGCGGGCCAGCACCAGATGAACGATGTTCTCGGTATGCTCGTGCTCCCCCCAGGTAATGAATATCTTGGTGCCGGAAAGCCGATAGTGATCCCCGTGGGGCGCCGCCTTCGTTCGAACGGCGGAAAGATCCGAGCCGGCCTGGGGTTCGGTCAGGTTCATGGTGCCGGTCCAACGGCCCGCCACCATGGACGGCAAATAGGTCCGGATCTGTTCCGCCGAGCCATGATGGGAGATGGCTTCGATGGCTCCCAGCGTCAGCATGGGGCAAAGCGAAAAGGACAGGTTGGAAGCTTTCCACATCTCCTGAACCGGCATCGCCACCGCATATGGCAATCCCTGTCCGCCGAAATCCGGATGGCAGGGCAAGCTGGCCCAGCCGTTCTCGGCAAACTTGCCATAAGCCTCCTTGAAACCGTCGGGGGTAACCACCACCCCATCCCGGAGCACGCTGCCTTGCTGATCTCCGGTACGGTTCAGGGGCGCCAGCACCTCGCCGGCAAAGCGCCCGGCTTCCTCTAGAATCGAATCCACCAGTTCCCGGTTGAGGTCGCCGCAACCCTCCAAGCGGGTCACTTCCTCCAGCCCCAGCAACTCATGGAGCACGAACTGCATGTCCCGAATCGGCGCGGAATAGTCGCTCATCACCAGCCTCCAGCAAGAATCTTGAATCGAACCTTATTTTACAGACTCCCCACTCTGCCGCCACATCCTCCAAAGCTGCCCAAGAAAAAAGCCGCCGCAATTCCGCGGCGGCCTTTCGACCTTTGCAGCTGTTGCGAGAGCCTTTCCGACAATCTCGGGATAGGTCCCTCGACAAAGCTAGGACAGGCTCTGGGTCAGTTCCGGAACCGCCTGGAACAAGTCCCCCACCAAGCCGTAGTCAGCCACCTGGAAAATCGGGGCTTCCTCGTCCTTGTTGATGGCCACGATCACCTTGCTGTCCTTCATCCCGGCCAAGTGCTGAATGGCGCCGGAAATGCCGATGGCGATATACAACTCGGGAGCGACAATCTTGCCGGTCTGGCCCACTTGGTAGGTATTCGGTGCAAAGCCGGAATCCACCGCGGCGCGGGAAGCTCCCACCGCGGCCCCCAGCTTGTCCGCCAAGGTTTCGATCATCTTGAAATTTTCGGCGCTGCCCATCCCGCGTCCGCCAGAGACGATGATTTTCGCGGCGGTCAATTCGGGGCGCTCCATCTTGACGATCTCCTGGCCCAGCACGGTGGACAGCCCACTATCCGCGCCGGCCGCCACCGTTTCCACGGGAGCGGAACCGCCTTGGGGCGCGCCGTCAAAACTGGTGGTCCGCACGGTGATCACTTTAATGGCGTCCTTCGATTGCACCGTCGCCATGCCATTTCCGGCGTAGATCGGGCGCACGAAGGTGTCCGGCGACACCACCGAGGTGATATCCGAAATTTGCGCCACATCCAGCAAAGCGGCCACCCGAGGAGCGACGCTCTTGCCGAACCCCGTGGAGGGCGCCACGATGTGACCGTACTCCTTGGCCAGGGAAATCACCAACAGGGCGACATTCTCCGGCGTGGAGTTCGCATAAAGGGGGGTATCGGCAACCCGTACCTTAGTAACGCCGCTGATTTTGGAAGCCGCCTCGGCAGCTCCGCCACACTGATGTCCCGCCACCAACACGTGGACATCCTTATCGATCTGGATAGCCGCCGCAATGGCGCTGAGCACCGCGCTTTTGAGGCTGGCGCCATCATGTTCCGCTATGACTAATACCGCCATTTAGATCACCTTCGCTTCGTTCTTGAGTTTGTTCACCAATTCGGCCACGTCGGCCACCTTGACTCCGGCTTTGCGCTTGGGCGGATCTTCCACCTTCAGGGTCACCAGCCGAGGCGTCATGTCCACCCCCAGGTCCGCGGGCTTCACCATATCCAGCGTCTTCTTCTTCGCCTTCATGATGTTAGGCAAAGTGACATAGCGGGGTTCGTTAAGCCGCAAGTCGGTGGTCACCACCGCCGGAAGCTTAATCTTGACGGTTTCCAAACCGCCGTCGATTTCCCGCTTCACTTCGGCGAAACCCTCTTCCACCGTTACCTTGGCGGCGAAGGTGGCTTGCGCCCAGCCCATCAGGGCGGCCAGCATTTGGCCGGTTTGGTTGAAATCATCGTCGATGGCCTGCTTGCCGACGATCACCAGACCGGGAGCCTCCTTCTCGGCAAGGGCTTTCAGAATTTTAGCCACGGCTAAAGGTTGCACATCCACGTCGGTTTCCACCAGGATGGCCCGATCCGCTCCCATGGCCAGCGCCGTACGCAACACTTCCTGACACTGAGGCACCCCCACCGACACCGCGATAATCTCGCTGACCTTGCCGGCCTCCTTAAGGCGCACCGCTTCCTCAATCCCGATCTCATCGAAAGGGTTCATGGACATCTTCACATTGGCAATGTCCATTCCGCTGCCGTCCGGCTTGACCCGGACTTTAACGTTGTAATCAACGACCCGCTTAACTCCAACTATGACCTTCATCGCTCGCTCGCATTTGTCGTGTAAAAAGTTTGAATTTTATGCTTTTTACTCTGCCCCTGCAATGACTTGAGGGGTCTTGTCCCATTCCAAGGTTACGAGGATATGCAAGTTGACAGCCCAGTATGTTTGGTTTATAGGTTAACCGCTTGAATGCCCGAGAAAATGCCCTCCCCCAGAAGTCCGATAGTTGTTCCGGCAGCTTTTCTCAGTGGCATCCAATAATTGCGCACATCAGCAACGGATTTTCGCTGGGCAACAAAGAAAATAAGCCACCGTGTACCGGTTCCGGTTGTACGGAAGACGCGGCCACGGATCGCCTGTTCCTTGAGGGTGCGATTGAAGCGTTCGGCCAGCCCGTTGGTCTGGGGTTCGGCAACGAAGGCCGGGCTGGGGGCGATGCCCCAGAACCTGACCTGGTTGAGGAAAGGGTCGGCCATGGTCTGGGTGCCGTGATCGAAGCGCAGGCAAAGCCCCCGCGCGGCGGACGCCGAGGTTAATCCGACGTGCCGGGTCAATCCTTGCGCGATGGGCTCCAGGGCGGCAAAGCGGTTGCCGATCTTGACGGCATGCCCGCCCACGCATTCGGCGTTGAAGTGATCGACCGCCGAGAAGACCCAGCCCTCATCCACGGTCTCGATGCGAATGCCGTCGGTGCCCCACATCCCGTCCGGCGCGGTGGTGGTGATCGTCCCGCTAGGGGGATCGGGCGTGCCTTTGGGCGTGCGGTGCGGCGAGACTCGCGCATCAGGCGACAGAGGCGCTTGCGCGCCACGCGGATGCCGCCCAAGCGCAGCCGCGCCCAGACCTTGCGGTGGCCTTCGCCAACGAAGGGCGAGGCTGCCAGATCCGTCCGGATGGCCGCGAGCAGCTCCGTATCGCTCACCTTGGGCTTGGGGCCGCGCTTCTGTGGGCAGAGCGGGACGACCTTGCCGCTTTCCTGTTCCGCCTGGCATAGACAGTGGAGCGGGGAAATTCCAGGACGTTGCATACCCGCTGGAGACCGTGGCGCCTGTTGGCGCCGGGCGACATCTCGTCGCTCATCGCGACGATCTCCTCAAGGCCAAAGGGCGGCGGTGCTCCCGTTCGCGGCGCGGGATCTGGATCTCCATGGTCAGCTCGCCAATGCGATGCTTGGCGGCGTCGAGCTGGCGCACGGGCGGATCGTCGCCGCGTTCGCGCAGCCCGAAATCGAGCGCAGCCAGGGCGCGCTCGCGCCATTGCTCAGCCGGGATATCTCGACCCCGAGCTCCCGGGAGAGCGCATCAACTGATTCGCCGCGCAACAGGCGCAGCACGACTTCCTGCTTGCGATTGGCCGACCCGCGCTTCCCGCCCGGTGCAACCTCTTTCTTCTTCCCTTCAGACATCAAATTCCCCTTTTTTCGGACAACGACTATTTACCCCAAAATCGTGTCCAAAAAACCGGGGCCGGGGCAGCCCCGGCGGCAGAGCGCGGTGGTAAGCCACGGCCTCCCGCAAATCCACTTCATTACCTGTCGGCCAAGTGCTCAGCACCTGCCGACGCAAGGCCTGGAAATCTTTCTCCGGGATGCTTCCCTGGTAAACCGTCCCCCCTTATCCATGGGCCGCCCCTCCGGACTGCCGTTGCCGCAAGTCCTCCCGCAACATGGCCGCCACGTCCGCCGGGCGGGTGGCGGCGGGGAAAGCCCGATTAAAACCCATTTCCGCCTCAAAGCGCCGGCGCACCGGTTCCCAGTCTTGCTTGCCGATCACCAGGTTGCCGCCCACATAAAGCAGTATGTCGCCGATACCGCTTTCTTCGCATTTCTGCCGGAACCCGCGACAGTCGATTTCCCCGTGGCCTAAAGAGATCCAATCAAGATAGCGTCGGCTCGCGTTTCGATGGCGGCACCGATAAGCTCCTCCTGCGACACCATAATTCCCAGGTTCATCACGTCGCAACCCGCTTCCGTCAGGGCATGGGCCAAGATATGGTTCCCCACGACATGGACATCGCCGCCGATCACTCCCAGCACTATCGTCGTTTTACGCGCCGCGCTCATTGTTTCTCACCGCCGCAAAGCGACATCAGGCTGGTCAGATTGGAAGCTTCGGCAAGCCGATCGACCTGCTCGCAGATCGGCGCAACGCGATCACCGGCACCCCCGATACGGGCATTGGCCATGAATTTCTCCCGGATCTCGGCGGAACTCATCGGATTTTCCGGAGAACCTTTATTAACGCGGGTACGGTGTTCGAGAACGCGGCCATCCCGGGTTGTGACCATGACCCAGCCGGGAAAGGTATGCGGAAAAACCGAATCGGGATCCACCTCGTAGGAAACCCGGCTGGCCAGCTCAAGATAACGCGGATCGCGAATTTTATCTTCGGCGAAAGTATCTATTCCGACCCGGCCATCGCTCAGCATCGCCGCGACGCAGAACATCAGGCTGAATTTAGCCTCGTAATCGGTGCGGGGCGCCAACTTGGCGGCGACTGGCTCGCAGACGATAGGAATTTGCTGATCGGAAATACGGCAGACTACGCGCTCTACCGCTTCGGCCCTAAGGCCGGCATCCATCAGGGCACGGATACTGTCCATGAATGCGTGGTTATAGTGGCAGCAAGGATAAGGCTTGTAGCAAATGCGCAGCGTTTCCCACTCCCGGCCCAAGCCCCGGACCAGGCGGGAAAAGTCGGCTTCACCGGGACCCAGCAAGGTGTTGTAGAAGCCAAAGCGCCCATCCAACACCGTATTGGGTCCGGTAAATCCTCCCTTGGCAAAATAAGCGGCCATGATGCCGCCGTGGGCAGCCCACCCAGGATGCAAACGCTTTACCCAGGAACCATCGGCCAAATACTCGAAAAGACCGCTGGCTTGGCTGCCGGAAATGCCCAGAGCCGCTGTCAGCCGCGGGGCATCGAGCTTGAGGAGCTTTCCGGCAATCAGCGCGGCGGCCAGAGCGCCGCAGACCCCCGTGGCATGCAACCCGCGCCGGTGAAATTTTCCCGGCGCGGCGGCCCCGATACGGGTAATCGTCTCCCATCCGACCACGGCGGCAGTCAGTACCTCCCGACCGGTGGCCCCCACCGCCTCGCCGACGGCCAGGGCGGTCGAGACAACCACCGCGCTGGTATGGACGATCGATTCGGTGTGGGTATCGTCGAAATCCGGACCGTGGGCCACCGTGCCGTTGAATAAAGCCGCCGAAGCGGCCGGCAACCTTACCCCTAAACCGACCGCGGTGCTTTCGGCCCGCCCGCCCATATCCAGCAATGGACCGGAGACCGCTCTGGCGAATGGTTCTTTATGGCAAGCCAGGCAAATACCGAGGGTGTCCAGAAAGCGGTTCCGGGCGGTGGTGATAACCTCCGGAGGAATGCCGTCATAGGTCAGGTTTGCGCTGAATTCGGCTAGGATCTGGGCTACAGGCTGCATAGAGCGTCTCCGCATCTTGGTGCAAAATAACCGCTGCCAGATAGGCAACTGGACTTAGAGGATACTCCGGATAGGTCCCCGTGCTCCACCCGCACGAAGCAGAGCACCAGATCGGAATGGAACGGTCGCCCTCAGCCCGAGGAGCGGAAACGGGCGATGTTACCTATCGAATGAGGTAAGCCGTATTCGCCCCGCTACCGCCAATCCCGCGCAGCGCGACTCATACCGGATCCCAGTTGAAGACCGTGCCGGAACGATCCAATCCGAAAAAACTGGACTTGAATGCGGGAATGGCGTGCTCGGCGATCTCTTCCGGGGTCCAGCCGCCATCACGATGCATTGAGGGCAACGGCCGGGATTGGCTCATGAGAAAAAGCTCATTGGCGCGAATGGCGAAGATCTGCCCGGTAAAGGTCGCTGGCGAGGTATACCGCCATCGGCGCAATCTGCGAGGGGGGCATCTTCTGCAGCTTCGCCACTCGCGCCTGTTGTTCCGGGGTATCGGTTGGAATGGAGCCGGTCATGCGGCTCCAGGCGAAAGGAGAAATGCAATTCGAGCGCACGCCGAAAGCCGCCATGTCTATGGCGATGGACTTCGAAAGAGCCACCATCCCCAACTTGGCGGCGGAATAGTTGGCTTGGCCAAAATTGCCAATCAGGCCTGCCGTCGAGGTCATGTGGACATAGGCTCCGCTCTCTTGCTTGCGGAAGTGCGGCGCCGCGGCGCGGCTCACATAGAACGAGCCATTTAAATGAACATCGAGAACCGCGCGCCATTCCTCGGGAGCCATCTTGTGAAAAATAACGTCACGCAAAATCCCTGCGTTGTTCACCACGCAATCAATCTTCCCAAATGCCTGGAGGCCGCATCGATAATTTCCTGGGCGCCCTCTCAATCAGAAACGCTGTGGAAATCATCCACCGCCTCACCGCCTATGACGCGACTCATCCACCACCTGGGTGGCGGGACTCTTGTCGCCGCCGCTGCCATCGCCCGAGACACCCAGATCATTCACCACGACTTTGGCGCCCACGGCAGCCATTTGCAACGCGATGTCACGGCCAATACCACTGGCCCGTGCCAGTCACCACCACCTTACCTTCCATAATCCCAGCCATGATTCATCCTCCAAACAGGATCATTTCTCCACCAATTGGGGGGAAATTAACCTTTACCCTATATGCTCCGCCGGTAAAAATGGACTCCAGCAATACCAGCTATCGCTTGATGAGCGTATTCAGCTCACCCACAATCCCTTTGCGGAAAACCAAGACGCAGGCCACGAAAACCACCCCCATGATGATCGTCACCCACGAGCCGAAACCAGCCAGATAATTTTCCATGGTCGAAATGGCAAAAGCGCCCACCACCGGGCCGAATAAGGTCCCCACGCCACCGACCAAGGCCATCAGCACGACTTCTCCCGACATCCCCCAATGCACATCGGTCAGGGAAGCCAGTTGAAATACCACCGACTTGGTGGCTCCCGCCAGGCCAGATAATCCAGCGGACAGGATGAACGCCAACCACTTGTGTCGGTCGGCGTCGTAACCTAGAGATACCGCCCGGGGTTCATTTTCGCGGATCGCCTTGAGCACTTGCCCGAAAGGCGAATGAACGACCCGATAAATCAGAAAAAAACCGAATAAAAATATCCCCAAGACGAAGTAGTACATATTTAGGGTGTCGGAGAGGTCGATGAAACCCAGCAGGAAACCCCGCGGAATCCCCTGCAAACCGTCCTCACCCCCGGTGGCTTTGATCTGCAAGCACAGAAAAAACACCATCTGGGCCAGAGCCAGAGTAATCATGGCAAAATAAATCCCCTGCCGACGAATCGCCAAACCGCCGAACAAGGCCCCTAATCCCAAGGAAAAAACCGTTCCCGTCAAAATCCCCAACTCGACGGGAAAACCGAGCTGAGTGATGACGTAACCGGTGACGTAGGCAGCCGAACCGAAAAACGCCGCATGACCGAAGGACAGCAATCCGGTGTAACCCAACAGTAAATTGAAAGCGCAGGCGAATAGAGCGAAGCACAGCGCTTTCATCAGAAACACGGGGTAGACGACAAAGGGGGCCAGCAGCCCCGCTGCAATCAGGACCACGAACCCAATGGCGGTTTTGCTCAGCTTCACGTTATTTTTCCTTGCCGAACAGGCCGGCGGGGCGGATAAGCAGGATGATGGCCATGATCACAAAGATCACCACCGATGACCCCTCCGGGTAGAACACCTTGGTGAGACCTTCGATGAGCCCTAGCCCCAAGCCGGTCAGAATAGAACCCATGATGGAACCCAGGCCGCCGATCACCACCACGGCGAACACCACGATGAGCAGGTTGGACCCCATCACCGGATTGACCTGGAAGATCGGAGCCGCCAGCACCCCGGCAAAGCCCGCCAGGGCGGCGCCGAAACCGTAGGTCAGGGTCACCAGCACCGGCACGTTGACCCCGAAAGCTTGCAGCAGCTTGGGATTCTCGGTGCCGGCCCGCAGATACGCCCCCAGTTTGGTGCGCTCGATGACAAACCAGGCAAGAAAGCAAACCACCAAAGAAGCCGCTATAACCCAAGCCCGGTAGTTGGGAAGGTACATGAACCCCAGGTTGGTGGCGCCGGTCAGTGCTTCGGGAATCTCATAGCGCTCGCCGGAAATGCCGAAGGCCTGGCGAAACCCTCCCTCGATGATGAGGGCCAAGCCGAAGGTGAGCAACAGACCGTAAAGATGATCCATCTGATAAAGCCGGCGCAGCAGCGTCAGCTCCAGAATGATGCCCACCACTCCCACAACCAGCGGCGCCAGAATGAGGGACCACCAATAATTGATTCCGAAATAGGTCAGCCCCATCCACGCCACGAAGGCTCCCATCATGTACTGGGCCCCGTGGGTGAAATTGACGATGTTCAGCAACCCGAAAATCACCGCCAGCCCCAGGCTCAGGGTGGCATAGAACGATCCGTTGATGAGCCCCACCAGGAGCTGGCCGTACAGCCCCTGGGGGGTGATACCGAGCCATTCGAACATGGGCGCTCCTCCCTATCCCTTATCCCTTTATTTCTTCAGCAACGGACAGACACTCTTGGATACCGGCAGGAAAGCCTGGTCGCCGGGAATGACTTGCCGCATATGGTAATAATCCCGAGGATATTTGGACTCCTCGGGTTTTTTGACCTGCATCAGGTACATATCGTGGACCATCCGGCCATCGGCACGGATCTTGCCGTTCTTGGCGAAGAAATCGTTGATCGGAATGGCCTTCATCTTAGCAATGACCGCCCCCGTTTCATCGGTCCCCGCTGCCTTGACCGCCTTCAGATAATGCATAACCCCAGAATAAAGGCCGGCGTAGATACATCGGACTATTATTTCTTTTTCACCAACGGGCACAGGCTCTTGGAAAGAGGAAGGTAGGCCTGCTCGCCCGGAATCACTTTGAGCAATTTCAAATAGTCCCACGGCTGCTTGGACTCTTCCGGTTTCTTGACTTGCATCAGATACATGTCGTGCACCATCCGGCCGTCTTGCCGAATCTTGCCGTTCTTGGCGAAGAAATCGTTCACCGGCGTCGCCTTCATTTTCGTCACCACCGCCCCGGCCTCGTCGGTGCCCGCCGCCTTGATGGCCTTGAGATAGTGCATCACCCCGGAATACATTCCGGCCTGAATCATGGTCGGCATCCGCTTGTGGCGCTCAAAAAACCGCTTGCTCCAGGCCCGCGTCTCGTCGTTCAAGTCCCAATAGAAGGCGTCGGTATACACCATCCCTTGGGTTGCCTTGAGGCCCATGCTATGGATGTCGGTAAGCATGATGATCATGAGGGCGAGGCGCTGTTTCTGGGAGATCCCGAACTCCGCCGCCTGTTTGATGGTGGTGGTCAGATCGGTGCCGGCGTTATTCAAGCCGATGACCTGGGCCCCCGAGGCCTGGGCTTGCAAGAGATAGGAGGAAAAGTCGCTGCCGGGGAAAGGGTGCCTCACCGACCCCAGCACCTTGCCTCCGGCCGCCTTGATGGCGTCGCTAGCGTCTTTTTCCATGGAGTGGCCAAAGGCGTAGTCGGGGGTGATGAAGAACCAGCTCTTGGCGCCTTCCTGAGTCAGGGTGCGGGCCGTGCCGTTGGCCAGGGCGTAGGTGTCGTAGGCCCAGTGGATGGTCCGGTCGGTGCAGTCTTCGTTGGTCAGGCGGCTCGTTCCCCCGCTGGAGACCAGGGCAACGCGGTTCTTGTCCTTGACGATCTTCACCACCGCCAGCGCCGCGGCCGATCCCGGGATGTCGGCGATGACATCCACCTTTTCCTGGTCCAGCCAGCGCCGCGCCATGCTGGAGGCGATATCCGGTTTGTTTTGGCTGTCTCCGGTAACCACCTCGATGGGCGCTCCCAGCACCTTGCCGCCGAAGTCTTCCACCGCCATTTTCGCCGCCAGCACGGAACCGGGACCCGCCAAGTCGGAATAGATTCCGCTCAGATCGGTCATGACTCCGATCTTCACCACGCCGTCGGAAATCTTGCCGGTTTGGGCAAAGGCGGCGGGCGCCGCGGCAAAGGCGCCGCACACGGTAGCGGCTAAGACTTTCTTCGATAACATCGCAATCTCCTCATGGGTTACATCGCTTGATAAATGGAACCATTGCCACCCAATCATACCCCAAAATACCGGTGCGGCAGTTCCGCTTTCGACTGAAGTTCGCTCTTCTTGGGCATCTCCATCACCTGGCTGTGTTCGATCACATGGCCAGCGCCTCGACAAACTGAAAATTCTACTTAACCAGCACCAAAGTCACCCCCCGGTACTACTGTCCGATCCGCTCCTGGACCATTTGCCGCAGCGTGGTTTTTTGGATCTTGTTGCCGTTGGCGGAGGGAGTCACGGGAAATGCGTCAATCGGAAAAATTCGTGCCGGAACCTTGTAGTTGGCCATGCGCTGGCGGCAGAAGGCGATGAGCCCCGCTTCGTCGAAGGCGGTTTCCGCTGCGGGGATCACAAAGGCCGCCGCGCGAGGCGCACCATTGATTTCGACCCCCACCACCTGAGCATCGGCCACTGCGGTGTTCTCTTTCAGGTAGCCTTCTATTTCCACAGGGCTCACCAGAAATCCGGCAAGTCGCAGCACATCACCCATCCGGTTTTGATAGATGAAACGGCCATCTTCGGCCAGGAATCCAAAATCTCCGGAACGGAAGTAGCCATCTTCGGTGAAGGCTTCGGCGGTAGCCTGGGGGTTGCCGTAATACTCCACCATCCGGCTGGGACCCAGGATTTCCAATTCGCCGCTCACCCCGGGGGACAGCAATTGGCCGCTATCCGGGTCGCGCACCCGCACCGCCGCCTCAGGGGAAAGCGGGTTGCCGCCTCCCCGGGTCCGTTCGCGGACCGGAAGTGAAAGGGGCTGGAGAGCGAACAGCGCCTGCATTTCGCTGGAGCCGTATATGCCCAACAGAGGAATCCCTTTAGCCTCGGCTTTGGTAACGATAGCGGCCTCGGAGGGGGAGAATACCGCGAAAGCACAGGTCCTTAGGCTAGGGAAAGGACGTTGTCCGGGAGCGGCTTTTAACAAGTTGGCCAACATATCGCCCACGACGAAGGTATGGGTCGCTCGATAGCGCTGAATCAATTGCGCAGATTGAGCCGCGTCGAAGGCCGGGGTCGTAACCAATGGGCGACCGACCGATAGGGTCGGTATAACTTGGGAGAACCCGCCAGCGGCACAAAAAGGCATTGCCAAAAAAACCACTGTGTCTGGAGTATTGAGGCCCAATCCCAGCGCGATGTCCCGACCATGCTGGAGGATAGCGGCATGGCGATGCAAGACGAATTTAGGGGCTTTGGTGGTGCCGGAGGTGGTGAAGATCACGCAGCCGCTGTCGGCGGTGGCTCGGTCTTCTTCAAGAGGCGGACAGTCCGCTATCTTCCGGTAGTCATGCACCGGTTTGCCCAGCAGATTGCCGGGTAACGGGTGATCGTCTTCCCGGTAAACGATATAGGTTTCAACCCGTTCCAGGGCGGTCGGATCCACCTCTTCCAAAATTCCCGAGAAATCAATCTGCTTGAAACCCGGCCAGAAAATGAGCGCTTTGGCGCCGGAGCGGCCGACGATATCGGCGATCTCGCCGCTTTTGAAACGGGTGTTGACCGCCACGGCGATGGCTCCCAGCCGGGCGCAGGCGAAAAACGCCGCCACCCATGCGGGAACGTTGGGCAGCCAAAGGGCCACCCGGTCTCCGCGGCCAATCCCCAATTGCTCCAACCCCGTGGCCAGGCGGCGGCTTTCATTCGCGAGTTGTCCGTAGGAGACCGGACGTTCCCGGTCTATCAAGGCGGGCGCTGCCGGCTGCCGGGCCGCCACCTTGTCTAGTAGGGCGGAAAGAGTGCCGGACATAGAAGGATACCGTGGACGCGAGAAGTAACTACTGCTTCTTCACCAACGGACAGCGGCTCTTGGAAAGGGGTTGGAATGCCTGCTCCCCGGGGATTACCTTCAGGAGCTTGTAGTAATCCCAGGGATACCGGGATTCCTCGGGGCTCTTCACTTGCATCAAATACATATCGTGAAGCATTAGGCCGTCCTCCCGCAGCTTGCCATTCTTGGCGAAGAAATCATTCACCGGGATCGCCCGCATCTTGGCCATCACCGCCCCAGCCTCATCAGTGCCGGCGGCTTTAACGGCCTTCAGATAATGCAATACTTGGGAGTATACCCCTGCCTGAATCATGGTAGGCATGCGTTTCTTCACTTCAAAAAAACGCCTGCTCCAGGCGCGGGTCTCATCGTTTCGGTCCCAGTAAAAACTCTCGGTAAAAACCGCCCCTTGGAGGGTCTTCAGGCCAACGGCATGGGTCTCGGTGATCATCAGTAACATCGGCGCCATCTTCTGCTTGGGAGTGATGCCAAACTCGGCAGCCTGTTTAATATTGATCCCCGCTTCGCTGGAGGACTGGGCCAGCCCAATCACCTTAGCGCCGGAGGCTTGGGCCTGCAGCAAGTAGGACGAAAAATCGCTGCTGGGAAATGGATGCCGGACCACGCCCAACACTTTTCCTCCCGCAGCCTGGATGGCCGCCTCGGCGTCTTGCTGCATGCTGCGGCCGAAGACGTTGTCCACGGCGATGAAAAACCAACTGTCGCCACCTTGCTGCGTTAAGGTCCGACCGGTCCCGTTGGCCATGGCATAGGTGTCATAGGACCAGTTAGCGCTCCGGTCGGTACAATCCTCGTTGGTCAACCGGCTGTTTCCGCCTCCGGAAACCAGGGCGATGCGGTTCTTGTCCTTAACAATTTTCACCACGGCTATCGCTGTTAAGGAGCCGGCTATATCCGCAATAACATCCACTTTCTCCTGGTCCAGCCAGCGTCGCGCCATGGCGGAGGCAATGTCCGGTTTAATCTGGTGGTCACCGGAGACGATTTCAATAGGCATCCCCAACACCTTGCCGCCAAAATCCTCCACCGCCATTTTCGCCGCCAGCACGGAGCCGGGCCCCGCCATGTCGGAAGCGATACCGCTCATATCGGTCATCACCCCGATCTTCACCACGCCGTCGGAAATCTTGTCGGTTTGGGTAGCAGCAGCAGGTGCCGCGACACAAGCCGCGCACACCGCGATGGTTAGGGTTTTTTTCGATAATCTCACGTTAACCTCCTGAGGGGGTGCGTCGCTTGAAAAATGAAACCGCTCCTACTCGGTCACACTCCCAAATATCGCTGCAGCAGTCCTTGCTTCGCTTGCAGTTCGTCCTTCTTGACTATCTCCACCACTCGGCCATGCTCGATCACATAGTGGCGATCGGCCAAGGGCTCGACAAACCGGAAGTTCTGTTCGACCAACACCATGGTCATGCCCCGGGCCCTTAAGTTTTCGATAGCCCGCCCCAAGGCTTGCACGATGACCGGCGCCAGCCCCTCGGTGATTTCGTCCAGCAACAACAATCTCGCCCCGGTCCGGAGAATACGGGCCAGGGCCAGCATCTGCTGCTCGCCGCCGGACAGGCGGGTGCCCTGGCTGCGCTTGCGTTCCGCGAGATTGGGAAACATCTCGTAGATCTCCTCGACGCTCATGCCCGCGCTACCTACGGCGGGAGGTAGGAGTAAATTCCTCTCGACGTTGAGGCTGGAGAAGATGCCCCGCTCCTCGGGACAATAACCGATTCCCAAACGGGCAATCCGGTAAGTGGGCATGGCGATAGTCTCCCACCCATTGACCATCACCGAGCCGCTACGCTTTTCCACCAAGCCCAGCACCGCTCTCAGAGTCGTGGTCCGTCCCGAACCGTTGCGCCCCAACAGGCTGACGACCTCCCCCTGATTCACCGTAAAATCCATGCCGTGGAGAATATGGGATTCGCCGTAAAAAGCATGCAAGTCGGTAACCCGCAACAGCTCGGTATCTGGGCGGAACGCGCTAGTCATGCCGCAACCCCCATATACGCTTCCAGAACTTGGGGATTACGGGACACCTCCTCGTAGGGCCCTTCGGCAAGCACGCTGCCCCGCTGCAATACGGTAATGGTGTCTGATAAATGAGCCACCACGCCTAAATTGTGCTCCACCATGAGCACGGTTCGGTCAGCCGCCACCTTGCGAATCAACTCCGTGATCCGTCCCACATCCTCGTGGCCCATGCCCGAAGTCGGCTCGTCCAGCAGCAGTAGCTCCGGTTCGAGGGCCAGGGTGGTGGCGATTTCCAATGTCCGCTTGCGGCCATAGGGCAGTTCCACGGTGGCGGTCGAGGCAAAGGAAGCCAAGTCCACTTGTTCCAGCAACTCCATGGCGCGGGAATTCAGGGCGTCCAGCGAACGCTCGGAGCGCCAAAACTGGAAGGATGTCTCCAGGCGGCGTTGCAACGCCACCCGCACGTTCTCCAGCACCGTCAAGTGGGGAAACACCGCGGAAATTTGAAACGAGCGGGCCATTCCCTGGCGAGCCACCTGGGCAGGCTTATCGAAGGTAATGTCCCTGCCCTTGAAAAGAATGCTGCCGCGGGTCGGCGGCAGAAACTGGGTCAGCAGATTGAAAACGGTGGTCTTCCCCGCGCCGTTGGGGCCGATCAAAGCATGAATCGTCCCCCGCCGGACCTTGAGGTTGACACCGCTCACCGCCACGAAGCCCTTGAACTCCTTGGTCAGATCGCGGGTTTCTAAAATGATGTCCTGACCCATCTAAAGCCACTCCCCCTTGGCAAGACAGCACGTTCTCGGTTATCGACAGCCCCCATGATCTCCGGCCTAAGGAGCCAGGGGGCGCAGTGCATGTTTGACGGCAATGGTACTGACGATCATCGGCCGACGCAATAACCTACCGAGCGCTCAATTGTGGAAACGAAGACCTAAATTCACCGGCAGTTGCCAAAATCGGGGGGATGTCGGGAGTAAATAGAAATGTCCGGTTTTGTAGCAAATGAATTGTCCGCTTTTTTGCAAGAGGCGGGAAACCGGCGAAGGGCGTAGCCCGTAGCCGGTTTCCCGCCCTTCGCGGCGCTCTGGCGGACCCCCTCAGACGGTCTGTTTCATCTCCTGTACGAACGGGTTTCCCTGAGCGTCATCGGCGGCAAGCTTGCGCGGGCCGTGAAATAGCGCCAACGTCTTCCCGATAAACGATTGAACAACGGCCCAACTTGGCGGCGGAACGCTCTATAGGCTGTTGTCCTAGCCTTTGATCGTCGATACCATGGCGACTATATTCCGAGGCCATTCGTGGTGAGCCCTTCGGCTATGCCCAGGACAGGCTTGTTGGACCATGAGCGGTTTTTGGAATGTTGTACTTCGAAATTGAACCCGCCCTCAATCATCAACGCTGAGGTCAACATCATGCGTTATCGCTCCGTTTTTCGTCCCGATTTGTTTTCCGGTCAAACCGTGATCGTCACCGGCGGCGGCTCCGGCATCGGCCGCTGCACCGCCCATGAATTGGCAAGCTTGGGGGCGGGTCTGGCGCTGATCGGGCGCAAGCTCGAGAAGCTGGAAAAAGTTCGTGACGAGATCGGCGAAGCCTATCCCGAGGCGCGGGTGAGCTGCCATCCCTGCGACATTCGGG
>JAHFQX010000035.1 GCA_023259135.1 Betaproteobacteria bacterium
TTTTCGACCGCGGTAATGGCTCGGGCGATGGCGCGCCGCTCGCCGGCGGCTACTCCGGATATGAGTACGGTGGCGAGGTCAGGCCGTGGATCCATGGGGCTTCGCTCCAATGATCCGAACTAGCTTATGGAGCTCATTTTATCGATATGGCTGACAATGTCATTGAGCTTTGAGCCTATTCCAAAAACTTCAGCAACCCCCATTTCCTTGAGCCGAGGAATATCTTCAGGTTGGATAAAACCTCCCAAAATAACCGGGATATCCGATCCTTTGCTTTTCAGGCTATCAATCAACCGGGGCACCAGCGTCATATGCGCATCGGCCAGCGAACTGATCCCGATGATATCGACGTCCTCCTGAATGGCGATCTCGGCGACCTGGTCCGGAAAGACGTGCCGCCCCAAATAAATAACCTCCATGCCCGCATCCCGCAAAGCCATGGCGACATTGGCGACTCCTCGGTCATGCCCATCCAGGCCAAGCTTTGACAACAAAACCCTGATCTTCCTCTTTTGCATTTTGGGCCTCCTTAAAAGATCGATGGTTCCGTAAACTCTCCCCAGGCTTTCCTTAGGGCGTCGGACACCTCGCCGACCGTCGCATAGGCTCTTGCCGCGTCGATCACCGCGGGAACCAAATTATTGTTAGCCGAAGGCGCTTCTCTGGCCAGCGCCGTTAACTCGTCAAGGCATTTCTTAACCCTCGCGTTATCTCTCCTCTTCTTCACTTCAACTACAGCTTCTACCCTGAGTTTTTCTATGGCTGGATCGGATCTGTATATCCGCATGGGTTTCTCGATCTCGCCCCCCGAATTCTGGAAAATATTGACCCCCACTCTCTTTATTTCACCGCTCTCGAAACGTTTCTGCCATTCATAAGCATCCTTTGCGATCATCCTCTGCACGTATCCGGTTTCTATGCACTTCACAATCCCGCCTTGATTATCAATTTCTTCTACTACCTTCCACGCCCTTTCCTCCGTTTCGGAAGTCAGCGATTCAACGAAATAAGACCCCCCCAGCGGATCGACCGTGCTGTCGACCCCGGTTTCGTATGCCACCACATTTTGCGTGCTGATCGCGTTGACTTGCGCTTCCGTGGTGGGAATGCCAAATTGCTCATCATAGGAGCGCGTGTCTATCAGTTCCACTCCGGAAAGAGCGGCGGCCAGGGTGGCTAATCCAATCCTGCCGACATTGTTCAGGTATTGTTCCTTATGCAGACCCATGCCACCCTCGGCGGTATAGATTCTGCACTGCAACGATTCGGGTTTTTTGGCCTTGAAGCGCTCTTTCATTATCTTGGCCCACATGCGCCTCATGGCTCTAAATTTGGCAATCTCCTCAAAGAAAACGTAATGATCCACGGCGGGAAAGAACATGATGCCCGGGGCTATACTGTCCGCGTCCACGCCTCTGTCAACGGCGGCTTGGAGGTAGGCAGCCGCATTAGCCATCATTAAAGCCAACTCATGAATGTTGTTGGCTCCCCTCTCGGATTGATGAACGCCGCAAACCGTTATTGCCTGGTAGCGGGGCATGTTTTTGCCCACGTAATGCAGGATATCCCCGGCCAGGCGGATGGAAGGGCCTGGAGGAAAAATGTAATTCCCCCTGGCCATGTATTCCTTCAGCACATCGTTCTGCTGCATTCCCCTGAGTTCGGCCACGCCGATGCCTCTCTCCTCCGCCAGGGTAATATGATTGGCAAGACCAAAAATGGCGGGGGCATTGAAAACCTGATACACGCCTATTTTATTAAAGTCTATGCCCTCCCACGCCACCTCCCAATCCTTCCGGCTCACCATGGAAATACCGACCCTCGCCACTTCACCCTCGGCTTTGGAATTATCGGGGTCAAGACCCAACTGGGAGGGCAAATCGTAAGCAACTGAGATCGTGTCGGCGCCGGCGGCTACCTGCGCCTTCCACAGTGCGTTGGACTCCTCGGGCGTCCCCTTCCCCCCATACGCGGTTATGCCCCAAAGTTTGCCCCGGTAACCGACGGGACTATTCCCTCGGAGGTAGGGATATTCACCGGGGAGCCCCACATCCTTCAGATAATCGAACCCTTTTTCGGCCAAATCCAAAGGCGTATAGATTTTTTTTATAGGGATCCCGGACTCGGTTGCAAATAGCTTTCTCTCTGTCTTGAATTGCTCTTGATTTTTTTTCTCCCATTCTCTGACGGCGTCGCCTAACTCATTTAGACCTTTCTGATTGAACATATCCCGCCTCCTATGTTGATGCTCCTACTGGTTAACCCCCTCGAGGGCCGCAGCCCGCAAGCGTTTCCGGTACTCTGCCAGCCGTTCCCGGTTAAGGCCAAAAAAGCCTCCTCGCCTCTTTGCGCAACTCGGAACGAAAGTCGGGGTGGGCTATCTCAATCAGCGCCTCGGCGCGCTGCCGCTGGGTCTTGCCCTGCAGATTGGCGATGCCATATTCCGTAATCACGTTGTCGATATAGGTCCGCGGGGTAGTCACCACGGCGCCGGGATCAAGCTGCGGCACGATGCGCGATACCGCTCCTTTCCTGGCCGTGGATTGCAGCAGCATGATCGACCGGCCGCCCGGCGAGTGCATCGAGCCCATCATGAAATCCATCTGGCCGCCGATCCCACTGTACATCAGCGGGCCGCCAAACGATTCGGCCGACACCTGCCCGGTGAAATCGATCGCCAGGCAACTGTTCACGGCCACCTGGCTATGCTGCGCCGCAATCGTGGTGATGCGGTTGGTGTAGAGCACGCTGTACAGCTCGAAAGCCGGATTGTTGGCGACGAACTCGAGGTCCGCGGAACCTACCACGAAGGAGGAGACCGCTTTCCCCTTATGCATCGACTTATAGTTACCGGTGGCGATCCCTTTCTTGACCAGTTCGACGAGAGTCGCCGTCATGATTTCGCTATGGATGCCCAGATCGTTCTTGCTCTCAAGAAACAGCCCCAGCGATTCGGATAGCGGACCCACCCCCATCTGGATCGTATCGCCATCACGGATCAGGGTTGCGGCCAGCTTGCCGATCACCTGAATCAGGGGCTGATCCTCATCCGTCGCCGGCGGCGTGCTCACCGTCAGAGACTCGGTTTCCTCAACCAGATAATCGATCTCCGACATGTGGATGAAGTTGTCCCCGTAAGTGCGGATCAGGGTAGGATCGACTTCAGCTATGAAAAGCTTGGCGTTTTGGGCCAACTCCTTCGAATACCAGAGTAAATTGCCAAAGCTACAGTAGCCTTTATCATCCGGTGGCGATACCGTGCCGAAGAAGACATCCGGCTCCCAGGTGCTGGTCCTGCCGGGCACGTTCTGGGCGGCATACTGCGGATAATCGATGGGAAGAAAATCCACCAGCTTCGACTTGATGCCCGGCCGGTTAGGATCGGACACATAGTCGGTAACCATGTTGAAGCTTTTCTGGTACTCGGGATCGGTCCACAGCGGCGAGGGATTGCCGGGGAAGCACTGGATTATAGTCACATCCCGCAGCTCGCCATTCCTCTTGGCAAGCGCCTTCATAATTGGAATAGGCGCCTTGCCCACCGGCAGACGAACCAAGTCGCCGGATTTAACGAGTTGGGCTGCTTTCTCCGCACTGATTATCTTGTCGCCGTACTTCTGTTGCCAGCTCATGTCCCTCTCCTCGCTAAAGCGGTCGGATTAACCATCATCAAAACCAGTTCATGAATGTTGTTAGCGCTCCCCTCTGATCGGAGAGCACTACAAACCGTTATTGCCCGGCAAGAGAGCCTCTTGAACCGCAACCCACCCACGTTACAGCAGCCCTTATTTCTTTTTCAGCAGCGGGCACAGGCTCTTGGAAAGAGGCAAGAAGGCTTGCTCGCCCGGAATCACTTTGAGCAATTTCAAATAGTCCCACGGCTGCTTGGACTCTTCCGGTTTCTTGACCTGCATCAGATACATGTCGTGCACCATCCGGCCGTCTTGCCGAATCTTGCCGTTCTTGGCGAAGAAATCGTTCACCGGCGTCGCCTTCATTTTCGTCACCACCGCCCCGGCCTCGTCGGTGCCCGCCGCCTTGATGGCCTTGAGATAGTGCATCACCCCGGAATACATTCCGGCCTGAATCATGGTCGGCATCCGCTTGTGGCGCTCAAAAAACCGCTTGCTCCAGGCCCGCGTCTCGTCGTTCAAGTCCCAATAGAACCCATCGACAAACACCATCCCTTGGGTTGCCTTGAGGCCCATGCTGTGGATATCGGTAAGCATCATGATCGTGGCAGCCAAGCGCTGCTTTGGGGAAATCCCAAACTCCGCAGCCTGCTTGATGGTAGTGGCCAAGTCACTCCCGGCGTTGGCAAGCCCGATCACCTTGGCTCCGGACGCCTGAGCCTGGAGCAGATATGAGGAGAAGTCGCTCCCCGGAAAAGGATGCCGCGCCGCCCCCAGCACCTTTCCTCCCGCAGCTTTGATGGCGTCGGTCGCATCTTTCTCTAGGGCATGGCCGGCGGCATAGTCCATGGTAATGAAAAACCAAGTATCCCCTCCCATCTCGGTCAGCACCCGAGCCGCGCCGTTCGCCATAGCATAGCTGTCGTAGGTCCAATGGACCGTGCGGTCGGTACAGTCCTCGTTGGTCAACCGCGTCGTTGCCCCGGAGCTAACCAAGGCAATCCGGTTCTTCTCCTTGGCGATCTTGACTGCCGCCAGCGTTGCCGCGGACCCCGTAATATCGGCGATGACGTCCACTTTCTCCTGATCCAGCCAGCGCCGCGCCATGGTGGAGGAGATATCCGGTTTGTTTTGGTTGTCTCCGGCAACCACCTCGATGGGCGCCCCCAGCACCTTGCCGCCGAAGTCTTCCACCGCCATCTTCGCCGCCAGCACGGAACCAGGGCCAGCCAAGTCGGAATAAGTCCCGCTCAAATCGGTCATCACGCCAATCTTCACCACCCCGTCTGAAATCTTTCCGGTTTGTCCCCAGACAACGGGCGACACGATACAAACCGCGCTTACAGCAGCGGCGATCAGGGCTTGTTTCGATAATTTCACGGTAGCCTCCTTATCGAGGATGCATTGCTCAGAAAATTAAACCCCGCTTTGGATGGGTTTTGGGTTTAATAGCTTCATGGCGTGGCAGAGTAAACCCACACTCGTCCTACTCTACGGTAGAAATTTAGCCCCGCCAGAAAAAAAATACTTGATGTAGATCAAACTTGGTGCGGATCACTAAGAAAGTCGGCCAGGCAAGGCAAGATTGCCGATCCATTAGCGGGAGCGGGTACAATAGCCGCGCCTTTTTAGAAACCAGTCCGTCATGACCCCCCCCCGCTCCACCTCCCCCTCTCGCGGCCCGGTAGCAGCCTGGCTGCTGGTTTGCTGCGCATTGTTGCTCGCCATGGTGGTGATCGGCGGGGTTACCCGGCTCACCCATTCGGGCTTGTCCATCGTCGAGTGGCAGCCCATCGTCGGCACCTTGCCGCCCCTGTCCCAGGCCGATTGGGAGCGGGCTTTCGCCCTCTATCGGCAAACCCCGGAATATCTGCACGTCAACCGGGGCATGGGCCTGGAAGAATTCAAGGGAATTTTCTGGCTGGAATATTTTCATCGGCTGCTGGGCCGCTTGATCGGCGTCGTCTTTTTGGTCCCGTTCGTTTATTTCCTGGCGCGGCGCCGACTCGACCAACCCCTTATCCTGAAGCTCGCCGGGATTTTCCTGCTGGGCGGACTGCAAGGCGCCATGGGCTGGTACATGGTGAAAAGCGGCTTGGTGGACGAGCCCCGGGTCAGCCAATACCGCCTCACCGCTCACCTGGGGCTGGCGTTCCTGATCTTCGCCGCCCTGTTCCGGCTGGCCTTGAGCCTGCTGGACCCCCATCCCGCCCCGCCCTGTCCGGGCCGGACGCGGTTGCGGCGCTTCGCTCTGGCGCTGACCGCCCTGATATTCGTCATGGTCTTGAGCGGCGGCTTCGTGGCGGGGATTCGGGCGGGTTTCGCCTACAATACCTTTCCCCTCATGAACGGCCACTGGGCCCCGCCGGAGATCTTCATGCTGTCGCCGTGGCATCTGAATTTCTTCACCAACATGGCCACGGTGCAGTTCGACCACCGCCTGATCGCTTGGCTGCTGGCCTTGCTGATTCCCGGCTTTTGGTGGATGGTGCAAGGCGCCGCGTTGGATCGGCAAGCCAAGCTGGCCAGCCATGCGTTGCTCCTCATGCTGGCGATTCAAATCGTCCTCGGCATCTCCACCCTGCTGCTGGTGGTTCCTCTGCCTCTGGCCGCGGCTCATCAAGGCGGGGCGGTGCTGCTGTTCGCCGCCGCCCTGTGGGTGAACCACGCGCTGCGCTCCGCCCCGCAATGAAGCTTTAATCTCGCTATTTTTTCCCGCGCCGCGCCTTTACCGCCCGCGCCAGAATGGACAGGATCCCTACGCTGTCTTCCCAGCCCAGGCAAGCATCGGTAATGCTCTTGCCGTATTCCAACTTGGCGGGATCGTCCTTGCCGGGGGTAAATTTCTGGGTTCCTGGCTGCAAATGGCTCTCGATCATCACCCCGAAGATGCAACGACTGCCTTGCGCAATCTGTCCGGCCACGCTTTGAGCCACATCGAGCTGCTTCTCGTACTGTTTGCCGCTGTTGGCATGAGAAAAATCCACCATCAACCGGCACGGCAGCTTGGCGGCTTCGACCTCCTTGCAGGCCAAGGCGACGCTGGGTGCGTCGTAGTTCGGCGTTTTGCCTCCCCGCAGGATCAGGTGGCAATCCTTGTTGCCCTTGGTCGCCACCGTCGCCACCTGGCCGTTCTTGTGAATCGAGAGGAAGTGGTGGCCGCGCCGCGCCGCCTGAATCGCGTCGATGGCGATCTGCACATTGCCGTCGGTGCCGTTCTTGAAGCCGATCGGCGCGGACAGACCCGAGGCCAGTTCGCGATGCACCTGGCTCTCGGTAGTGCGGGCGCCGATGGCGCCCCAGGATATCAAGTCGCCTAGGTACTGCGGCGAAATCACGTCCAGGAATTCCGAGCCCGCGGGCACGCCAGCCTGATTGATCCGCACCAACACATCCCGAGCGATGCGCAGTCCTTCGTTGATGCGATAGCTCTCATCCAGGTAGGGATCGTTGATCAACCCCTTCCAGCCCACCGTGGTGCGGGGCTTCTCGAAATAGACCCGCATCACTATTTCCAATTCCCCGGCATGCTTGTCCCGCTCGGCCTTGAGCTTATGGGCGTACTCCACTGCCGCGAAGGGATCGTGGATGGAACACGGCCCGATCACCACCAGCAGCCGGTCGGAATCGCCATGAATGATTTCGCGGATGCGCCGGCGGGTATTGGCCACCAGGCTTTCCACCGGCCCCCCCTGGATCGGGAAGAACCGAATCAAATGTTCGGGGGGCGGCAGCGGCATGATGTTTTTGATCCGTTCATCATCGGTGCGCGAGGTCCGGTCCAGCGGCACGCTTCCCAGGTATTCTGCGGTCATGGCGTTTTTCTCCTGAATGGCAAACTCAAACTGACTGGCACAAAAAGAAACCGCCGGTGGAGCCGGCGGTTTCTTTGAGAATTCGATATTTCGCTTACGACACGACTCCTCTCCGACCCCCGCCGATGGCGCGGTGGAACCAAAAATAAAAGCCGTGGAAGCGGTAACGGTTCATATTCCAACAATATCCCTAACATCAGTCGGTGCCAGACTACCCAAAATCCCCCGCCCGCGCAAGGCTCTCAAATAGCCGGCCCTCCAGGGGCGAACCATGCCGAAGCCGCCTCGCCAATGCGCCAATCCATCCCGACGCGGCCGAGTGGCGCCCCGAACACGAATCGAACGTGTGACCTACCCCTTAGGAGGGGGTTGCTCTATCCACTGAGCTACCGGGGCCAAGCCGGCATTCTACGCCAACATCGAACCTCGAAGCAGCGGCCCGCGGAAGGCGGGGGGTCTTCGGACCAAATTCAATTCGAGCCTGGCTCGTTTCGTTTTCGTTTCGTTTTTCAAATCTCTCGCCTCGTCTTCGAGCGCCGGCGCGATCCTGCTGCCAAATAACTTTAGCTGCTGCGGACGGGCCAGAAGCGGCGTACCATTTTTCGCCATCGTACTGGCCCGCCGCAGAGCAAGACGTTGGGCCAGTGAA
The DNA here is from genome assembly GCA_023259135.1 of Betaproteobacteria bacterium. Classification (GTDB taxonomy): domain Bacteria; phylum Pseudomonadota; class Gammaproteobacteria; order Burkholderiales; family JAHFQX01; genus JAHFQX01. The sequence continues at coordinate 8,097 of JAHFQX010000035.1, forward strand.
TCAAAGAGGCCACGTTAGCGTTTCTCCAAATGGCTCCCGTCAAGTTTTCCGATCTGTTGAATGGCTTTGAGTCTGCGAGCTTTGGCGGCTCGCTGGAAAACATGGCGTATATTGGCCTCGACGCAGGGGAAGTGCACTTGGTCTCCGGCGAGATTGAGCTCGAAGACAAAGTTCCAGACGATATCGATACATCAGACAGGCCCTCGCAATCCCACACAAGAGAGAATTCCCCGTCGTTGCGCCGGCATATCGCAACCAAGCGATTTTCGGGCCAGCGATGCCGGCATAGACAGTATGGACGCGATCTATATGATCCTGATCGCTGTTGGCACGGAGCGGCTGGGGGATGGCCGGCCGCAAACTGGCGGTGATGCTGGCGTGCCATGGGTGGCCGTGCCGTCTCATCCAGGGAGCGGCCTATCCCCCGGAACGTGCTCCGCCAGTAGGAAATTGCGCACCCGATCGATCTGCTCGGAGGCCATCAAGGCCGGAGCATGGCCGATGCCGGGCAGTTCCACAAGCTGAGTCGAGGGGTGGCGGGCAACCATTTCCTCAGCCACGGCTTGCGGCAGCAGGTCGGACTGCTGACCGCGCAGCACCAGCACCGGGCAGCGCACCCGTTGCCACACATCCCACAGATCGACGTCCTGCAAGGGGCTTTCGAGAAAAGGCCGGGCGATGGCCGGGTCGTATTTCAACTTCCAGGAACCGTCGTTCGAAAGCATCACGGAGTGCGCCGTCAAATGCCGCCACTGGGCGTCGGTCAGCGGCCCGAAGCCCGCCGACACGGCGCGGATATGGCGCTCCGCCGCTTCCCAATCGGCGAATCGGGGGCTCTGCCCGACATAGCCGGCGATGCGCCGCAAACCGGCCTGGGGAATGAAGGGCCCCACGTCGTTGAGCACCAAGCGCCGGATCGGGCTGTTGGGCTGGGCCGCCAGCATCATGCCGATGAGTCCGCCCATGGAAGTGCCCACCCAATCGAGCAGCGGCCCTTCCGGGGCAACGCCGAGCCGGGCGATGAGGGCCGCCATGTCGGCGAGATACACGGGATAGCCGTAGTCTTCGGCGTGGACCAGCCATTCGCTGTCGCCACGGCCCGCCACGTCGGGACAGACCACCCGGCTGGCATCGGCCAGGGATTCCGCGAGGCGATCAAAATCCCGGGCGTTGCGGGTCAGGCCATGGACGCAGATCACCGCATGGCGGCTGTGGGGATCGCCCCAGTCGGTGTAGGCAATGCGGTGAAAACCGTGAGGGCCGAGGCTGAGGTATGTGGAAACGCGCATGGATCAAAGGCTCCCGGTCAATCGTTGCAGTTCCCGGTCATGGCGCCGGCCCAAGCTGAGTTGGGCGGCCAGCGCCCCCGCCAAGGCCAGGAACATGTCCCACTGGGTGTCCCAGCCATCTCCCTGGGTAGCGAGAAAAGCATCCGCTTCCGATCCGCTGGCCACCGCCACCCACCACTCCACCAGCTCGTAAAACGCGCTGACGGCCAGCGCCACGCACAGTACGATGAAGAACAGCCATTTGCCGGGCCGCAAAGGAGAAGCGCGGAGCAGGATTTCCCGGGCGATCAGCGCCGGCACGAAGCCCTGGAACACGTGGCCCACCCGGTCGTAGTAGTTGCGGGCCAGGCCATACTCCTGTTGCAGCCAATCGAACAGCGGCACTTCGGCATAGGTGTAATGGCCGCCGACGGTGAGCACCACGGCATGCAGCCAGATGAAAACGTACACCAGGTCCGTAAACTTGAAGCGCGGATAAATCGCCGGCAGCGCCACGGCCGCCACCATCGCCGGCAAGGTTTCCAGGAACCAGACAAAGATATCCCGCGGGCCGATGACCGACCACACCCACACTGGCAAATAGCCGGCCAGCAACAACAGATGCAGCCGGACGCCCCGCATCACGTCGTCTCCCTGGCGGCCGATTCTAGTGGCCCTTCAGTGGCTACTAGTGGCCCTTCAGTGGCCATTGTTTCTGGGCTACTGGTGGCCGTACTTGTTTCTGGGCTCCGCAACAGCGCCTCGATGAAATCGGCGGCTTCCGCTATGCCGGTGGGGCGCGGCGGCGGCGGCAAGTCAAGCCCCATCAACTGCTCCAAGGCCTCTCCCAGGTCTCCCCGCTGCAATCGGCGGCGGGATATTTCCGCTCCGGCTCCGTGGCGGCGCAGCCATTCCACCAGACACGTTGTCTCGGGCCAGTCGGGGCGAGGCACATGGAGCACCCGCACGCCGTTGCAGGCGGCTTCCGCAAAGCTGCCGTAGCCGGGCTTGGTGAGCAGCGCGTCGCTGGCCCGCAACACGTCGATGAAGGGCAGTCCCAGGGATTCCCAGGGCAATGCAGCGGGATGGCCCGTGCTCCAGTCGGCCGGCACCAGCCAACGCACGCCGGGCAGGCGGGGCCATTCAGCCACCGGCACGGCGAAGGGAATGCCGCCCAAGCCCGCCAGCACCAGCATCTCGTCATCCGCCATCCCCAGCCGCCGCCGCAGTTCCCGCCGGCCATCCCGGCCGATGCGGGCCACCGGTCCGACGGTGAAAGCCCGCGGCAAGGATTCCATGGGCATGCCCGGAGTCAGCCGGATAAAAGGCGCGCCGCCGTAGGCTTCCATGATCTGGCCGTGAATATCCGTGTCCTCCGGAAAATAATGCCGCTGGATATCGCCCCAATGCAAGGAACACAGCGCCACGGCGGGAATCCCCGCGCCGGCGGCGGCGGCCAAGGACAGGTAGGGCACGTTGGCCAGCACCAGCGAAGGCGCCAGGGCCGCCATGCGTCTCGCTTGCTGCGCCACCCGCCGCGGCCAGTCGCGGTGCGATTGCCGGTAGGCTTGGCGGCTTTTTTCCGGGTTCGCGTCCAGGGCATTGTCCATCACCATGCCGAAATCCAGGGCTTCCGGATGATGCACGAAAGGGAAAGCCAGCCGCGCCGCCAGGGTTTGCCGGGGCAGGCCGCAACGGACGGTGACGCGCAACCCCGGCAAGCGCCGCGTCAACTCGTTGAGCACGGGAGCGGTCTGGGACAAGTGGCCGTAACCGTGGCCGGACAGATCGACGAGCAGATGGCGTGGCATCACATGGCTATCGGAAACAGGGCGAGAGCGGCCGATGCGCTCCCGGCCATGAAAAACACCGCCACATGGAACCAGGCCCATAGGGCGTAGCGGCGCGCCAGGCGGCCGGGCTCCAGGTTGGAGAGCAGGAACAGCCGCCCGTCGCGGGGCCGGCGCAGCAGATGAATGCCCGGTTCGGCGCGGATTTCCCGGTGCTGCTCCGCAATCATGCCCCGGGCGGCGCGGCGCGCCCTCTCCCACTCGACGGCGTCCAATTGGCCGTCGTGGTTCGCGTCGTAATGGGCCAGCAGCGCGGGCTGGTCTTTCTTCCACTGGCTGATGAGCTCGCTCATGTCCCGGCTGAAATTCAGCTCGGATACGGCCCCTCCCAGGGTGACGAATTCGCCGATGGCGTAGAGCCGATCCTGGGGCAAGAGCAGCGATTCGGTATAGCGGTAGCCATCCCGTTCCCAGGTTTCGGTGCGGCTGGTGATGACCTCGGCCGCCTCGGGGTCCACCACGCAGCGGCCGCTATCGTCCGCCAGCAGGAAGGTATCGAAGCTGACGCCGCTGTCCACCCGCTCCCATTCCCGCTTGTCGCCGCTGCGGCGTTCCACGGTATAGCGGAACCACACGCAGGGCAGGCCGGTGAGCTTGCTGATGCTCGAACGGCCCGGATGTTGCTGCGCACGGCCAAAAAACTCGACGTAACCTTGGGCCGCCGAGGCCACCCGCGAGGTCGGCGTGTCTCCCACCAGCCGGTAGCGGCGCAGGCTGGAGATCCAGGCCGGCAGGCTGATGACCGAGATCAAGGCCAACACGCCGATCCAGCCTTCCCGGGAATCCAGATACAGGCCGACGCCCAGCAAGGCCAGATGAGCCCCCGAGGTGACCAGATTGGCCCAGCCCAGTCGCAGCCGATTCAGCATGAGGCCGGTCGCCCGAACCCGACCGCGCCGCGCGGAATCCCCGCCGACAGAGGAATCAGAGCCCCCCCTTGACGCGCAGGAAGGCTTCGACGGCGCGGGCCAATTCCCGGGGCTGGTCGTGGTGAATCATGTGGCCCGCGTCCTCGATGCGGACTTCGGAAAAATCCCGGAACGCCGCCTTGCGGCGGTCGAATGCCTCGGGGGTTTCGTGGAATTTTTTCTGAAAATCGTATTCGCTGCCCACCACCCATAAGGTCGGGGCCGTCACTTCGGACCAGCAAGCCAGGGCCTCCTCCAGGCGATACAGCACCGGGTTGACCATCTTGTGGCGGTGATCGAAATTCAGCATCACTTCCCCCTCCTCCGTCTGCCGGGCCCAATGCCGGGCCAGAAACTCGGCCTGCTCGCGGCTCATGCGGGAGTTGTTGTCGGTGAGACGCTTTTCCACTCCGTTGAAAGAGGTATAAGGCCGGAAACCCTGGGGCTGGGCCAGCTCGTCCAGCCATTGCTCATAGCGAGCCGGAGCCTCCTCGGGACGGCTGTCTTCCAGGCCGAAGCCCTCGACGCACACCAGGGTCCGCACCCGGTAGGGCCGCACTCCGGCATACAGCCCGGCGATGTTGCCGCCCATGCTGTGCCCCACCAGGTCGGCGGGCTCGTCGGGAGTATAGAGATCCAACAGCGCATTCAGATCGGCCAAGTAATCCGGAAAATAATAGGAGCCCCGATTCCATTCCGAAAGGCCGAAACCCCGCCAGTCCGGGGCGATGACATGCCAGTCGCCTTGCAATGCGTCCACCAGAAACTGAAACGACGCCGACACGTCCATCCAGCCATGCAGCAGAAACAGCTTGGGGGCCTGAGGATTTCCCCACAGCCGCACGTGCTGGCGCAGCCCGTTGATATCGTGAAATTCAGAACAGCTTTCCTTCATGCCGCCTCCGCCATGAAATGCAACTTAGTTTATATTATTTCGTGGTTTCTTCAGCCTAATCGTTATGACCCCATCCAGAAAAGCAATTGCGTCCAAAAACGACGCTCCTGACAAATCCTCACACGACACGATGCTCACACGATGCTTGGCCTAATGCTCTAATTTCCAAAAATCGAAAAAGCGAATTTATGTTCGGATATCCGAACATAAATTATAAAAAATTCCAGCGCCAGCAAGCGCCAGAAATTTAAGGTGGAGACTTCAATGGCCTTGCTCAAAGCCTTAGACAACGCCCAGCCCATAGCGCACACGACGCCCGCAGGAGCGCGCTGAATAAGGCGTACTCGCTGATAGGGCAGCGAAGTATCAAACGGCAAGCCGTCCAGTTTGACTTCGTCCACCCGGGAAAACGTGGCGGCCCGGTCGGCGAACCAGTGGGCCTGCTCAATGAGACGGCCCACCTGCATGGTCTTGGCTAGGCCGATCAATGAGCCATTTTGACGGATGGCAATATCCAGCAAGGCATCGCTGCGCTTTTCCAGGGCTTGAGCAAAGCGCTTCAGGATGGCCGAGCGCTCCTTGGCGCTGAGCCGCGGCCACGGACCTTCGTCAAAGGCCCTGCGCGCCGCCTCGATAGCCCCCACCGCCTCGGCTGGGGTAGCCTTGGGCATAAGGCTCCCGGTGGATGGTGGGTTTGTAATCTCTTAGGATGTAAGCCATAGTCCGGAAAACCCCAAGGGAATGGGGTTTCCGGATACTCGCAGCAAAAGCTGCCTCTATCACGCCGAGAACTATAGCTCCGAGGCCGGCGACATCGCCCTCCGCTGCAGCAGCATGGCGCGCAGCGAAAGCAAGCCCAGCGCCACCGCCACCAGCACCATGCCGGTCAATTCGGCGATGCTGGGCACTTCACCCAGATGGATCCAAGAGGTCAGAATGGCGATCACCGGAATCGCCAGGGAGCTCATGCCGGCGGCGCCGGCGGGCAGGCGCTGCAAGATGTAGAGCCACAGCAACCCACCGGCGGCGGTGCTCAGCAGCCCGTTGTACAGCAAGGCGATAACGAACGGCCCGGTCCACTGCACCGGCCGGGAGGGCACCAGCAGCGCCACCACGATGATGGGCGCCAGCCCGTAGAGCATCTGCCAGAAAGTCACCGACAAGACATCCAACTCCCCCTTGCGCTGCATCCGCTTGGCGTGGACCGAAGACACCGCCCACGCCACCCCGGCCAGCGCCGCCAGGGTTTTGCTGAGCCGGCTGCTGGCCAGACCCCAGGGTTCCAGGATCAACACCAGTCCGAGAAACGCCAGCACCACCGCCACCCACTGGGAGCCTTGCACCCGTTCCCCCAGGATGGGCCAAGCCATCAGCAGCACCCAAAAGGGCATGACGAACACCAACACCGCGGTCTTGCCGGCGCCGCCTTCCACCAGCGCCCAGATGCTCAACAGAAAATAAGCCGAAGTCTGGGTCAACCCCAGGAACAGTGTGTCGGCGAAGCGGGTGGGGCGCAGCGGGCGGCGCTGCCACAACAGAATCGCCCATAGGCAGGCAGCTCCCAGGAGGGTGCGCAGCACGGCGAAATCGAAGGGATCGGAATAGCTCAAGGCGAGCTTCATCATCACCCAGTTGTAGCCCCACAAGACCGACAGGGCCGCCAGGGCCAGCAGCGCCGGAAACGGCAAAAAACGGTTTGTTGTTTTCATGACCCCCTCCTTTGGAAGCCATGATCTCACAGCTTCCGGAGCCTTGGGAGTCCGGCGGCCGATGCGTTCAGCGGCCGATGGCGGGGGACGCGGCTGTAGAAGTTACCCAGCGCCGCCGCCGGCGGATGCCGCGCAAGGACAGGATGGCCAAGGCCACCGACACCAGGATCATGCCCAGCAATTCGGCGGCGCTGGGCATTTCTCCGAGCTGCAGCCAAGCCGTGAGAATCGCGACGGCGGGAACGGCCAGGGAACTCATGCCGGCGATCCACGCCGGCAGCCGCTTTAAGATATACAGCCACAGCATGGCTCCCACGGCGGTGCTCAGCACCCCGTTGTACAGCAGGGCCACCACGAAGGTTGCGGTCCATTGGGTGGGGCGGGACGAAGCCAGCAGCGCCACCGCCGCCATCGGCAGCAAGCCGAACAGCAGTTGCCAGAAGGTGACCACCATGACGTCCAGCGGGCCCTTGCGCTGCATCCGCTTCACATGCACGGAAGACACCGCCCACGACAGGCCGGCCAGCGTCCCCAGGATTTTGCTGAACAAGGTGGTGCGCAAGCCCCAAGGTTCCAGGATGAACATGAGGCCGGCGAAGCCCAGGCCCACCGCCCACCATTGGCCGCCCCGCACCCGTTCCCCCAGAATCGGCCAACCCAGCAGCACCACCCAGAACGGCATGATGTACACCAGCACCGCGGTCTTGCCGGCGCCGCCTTCCGCCAGGGCCCAGATGCTCAGCAAGAAGCAGCCGGCGGTCTGGGTCAGGCCGTAAAAAGCGGTTTCCTTGACGCGGGCCGGGCGCGAGAGCTTGCCTTGCCACGCCAGCACGCCCATCAGGCACAAGGCGCCGATGGCGATGCGCCACGCGGCGAAATCGAAGGGATCGGAATAGACCAGGGCCACCTTGGCCAACACCCAGGTATAACCCCACAACACGGATAAAGCGATGAGCGCGATGACGGCGGGAACGACGGAAGGACGAGGCGAGATTGTCATGGAAGCTAAAAAGTGGCGCATTCTGCCAGAATCCCGGACCCTTGGAAATGCCGGCGGGCGGGATTGCGAACGGCTCTATGCGTCTCCAACAGCGTTCCGAGTGAGGCCCGGCAGATTTTGGCGGGGTTATAATCCGGGCAATGGCACTTGATCGCCGATCGCCTCCCAGAACCTGGCGGAACGTTGTGGCCCGTCCATGCCGCTGCTCCAGGCCAAAGCAAAAAGGAAACTCCATTGACCCCGGAACCTTCCCCGCAAAAAGTCCCTGCCGCTTCCCCGGAACCGGCCGGGATGCCCGATACGGAAGTATGCAGCATCGTGGACCTCGCCCTGGACGGCATGACCTGCGCCGCCTGCGCCAGCCGCATCGAGAAGGCGCTGAACCGGGTGCCGGGAGCCATGGCCACGGTGAATTTCGCCACCGAGAAGGCCCGCGTCCGCTTCGATCCCGCGCGGGCGGAAGCCGGGCGGCTAATCGAGGCGGTCCGCAAAGCGGGCTACGACGCCAAAGTCGTCACTGGGGCTGCACGGGAAGCGGAGAAAATCCGGCACCGGGAAAACTACCGGCGGGAGTTGCTGCGGTTTTGGGTTGCAACCGCCCTGACGCTGCCTTTTCTGGCGCAGATGGTCGCCATGTTCGGCGGGTTTCATCAGGACTTGCTGCCGCGCGGGTGGCAATTCGCCCTGGCCACGCCGGTGCAGTTCTGGATCGGCTGGCGCTTCTATGTCGGGGCCTATCACTCCCTGCGGGGTGGCGGGGCCAACATGGACGTGCTGATCGCCCTGGGCACCAGCATGGCGTATTTTTTCAGCGCCGCGGTCATCTGGCTGGAGCTGGATCAGCACATCTATTTCGAAGCCAGCGCGGTCATCATCACCTTGGTGCTGATGGGCAAGCTGTTGGAAGCCCGGGCCAAGGACAAGACTGCCGACGCCATCGAGGCCTTGGTGCGGCTGGCGCCCAAGACCGCCCGAGTGGAGCGGCATGGACAGACCCTGGAAGTCCCGGTGGAAAGCCTGGCGGTGGGGGAAATTTTCCTGGTGCGTCCCGGCGAGAGCGTGCCGGTGGACGGGGTGGTGCTGTCGGGCACCTCCGGCGTCGACGAGGCGATGCTCACCGGGGAAAGCCTGCCGGTGAACAAGGGGCCGGGAGCCAAGGTGTTCGCCGCCACCCTGAACCACGATGGGCTGCTGCGCTGCCAAGCCACCGGGGTGGGAAGCGATACCGCGCTGGCCCGCATCATCCGGCTGGTGGAAGAAGCCCAGGGCTCCAAGGCGCCGATTCAGCGTTTGGCCGACCGCGTGGCGGGCATCTTCGTGCCGGCGGTGGTGATCATCGCCGCCTTGACCTTCGCCGGCTGGTGGTGGCTGGGGGACGACCAGAGCGGCCGCCTGGTCAATGCCGTGGCGGTGCTGGTGATCGCCTGTCCCTGCGCCTTGGGGTTGGCCACGCCCACGGCCATCATGGTCGGCACCGGCCGAGGCGCCCAGCTTGGCATTCTGGTGAAGAACGCGGCGGCTTTGGAGCAAGCCGGAAAAGTCGAGATCGTGGTGGTGGACAAAACCGGCACCCTCACCGAAGGCCGACCGTCGGTGACCGGCATATTGCCCCTGGACGGGCGCACCGAGGCTGAACTGCTGAGCGCCGCGTCGGCTTTGGAGCAGGGTTCCCAGCATCCCCTGGCCAAGGCCGTGGTGGAACGGGCCGCGGAACGGGGCCTGCATCCGGCGGCGGCCACCCACTTGACCGCGATCCCCGGAAAAGGCGTGGTGGCGCAAACCGAGACGGGAATCGTCCGGCTGGGATCGCCGCCGTTTCTCGCCGCGGCGGGCCTGGCGGCGGACCACCCGCAATTGAGCGCCTGGCAAGCCCAAGGCATGACGGTCATCGGCGTGGCGAAGGGTTCGGCGATACTGGGCTGGATTGCCCTGGCCGACCGGCTGCGCCCCACTTCCGCCGCCGCCGTGGCCAAGCTGCGGGCCCTGGGGGTCGAGGTCATCATGCTCACCGGAGACCACTCGGCCACCGCCGCGGCCATCGCCGCCCAGGCGGGCATTGCCCGCTTCGCCGCCGAAGTCTTGCCGGAACACAAGGCGGCGGAAGTGGCCAAGCTGAAAGCGGAGGGAAAAACCGTCGGCATGGTGGGAGACGGCATCAACGATGCCCCGGCCCTGGCCGCCGCCGATGTCGGCTTCGCGGTGGGAGAAGGCGCCGACGCGGCGATTCACGCCGCCGACATCACTTTGATGCGGGCCGATCTGATGGGGGTGGCCGATGCCATCGCCCTATCCCGGGCCAGCCTGGCGAAGATCCGGCAGAACCTGTTCTTCGCCTTCGTCTACAATGTCCTGGGAATCCCTTTAGCGGCCTTCGGCCTGCTCAACCCGGTCATCGCCGGGGCCGCCATGGCCATGAGCTCGGTCTCGGTGGTCACCAATTCCTTGCTGCTCAAACGCTGGAAAACTTCTTAAACCCGGATAATCATTAGGACGCGAGATGATGGCGAGGCAGGTTACGAGACGGTTTTGTCGATTGGGAGAAGTCCATAGCCCGGCCTATGGACGCCGAGCAAGCGGCAAAAGTGGCCGCAAACTGGCCGCCAGCGCTCGCGTAGGCTCGAAGAGCCGCCTAATGGATTATCCGGGTTAAAACGAGGATGCCATGGAAGAAACGACGGTATTGAAAGTACAGGGCATGACTTGCGGGGGTTGCGTGAAAAGCGTGACTCGGGTGCTGGAAGGCGTACCGGGAGTGAGCTGGGCGGAAGTGTCCCTGGAACGGGGCGAGGCCGCCGTGGTTTACGATCCTGCCCGGGCGAACTTGACCCAGCTCAAGGCGGCGGTGGAGGAAGCGGGCTACGCAACGGCCTAGCCGGCAAGCGGCTTACCAGAATTGCCACCAAGGCTTGCCGCCGGGAACGTTGCCGGAAAGATATTTGCTGTCGGGAAAATTTTTCTTCAGCACCCGCTCCGCGTCATCCCGCAGGTCGCTTATCCCCAAGGCATCGTAGGATTTCACCAGGATCAGCAAAGCCTCTTCGGTGGCCGGGGCTTGAGGAAAGTGGGTCACGGCAAACTGCGCCCGGTTGACGGCCGCCACGTAAGCCCCCCGCGCATGGTAGTAACGGGCCACGTGAACCTCGCCGGAGGCCAGGGCATTGACCAGATATTTCATGCGGGCCGTGGCGTCCGGGGTATATTTGCTTTCCGGGAAACGGGTCACCAACTGCTTCAGGGCCTCGAAGGATTCCTGGGCCGCCTTGGAGTCCCGCTCAGTCATGTCCTGGTTGCCCAGGGCGGCGAGCAGTCCCCGGTCCTGGTTGAAGTTGGCCAGTCCCTTCAGATAATAGGCGTAATCCACGTTGGGATGGTCGGGGTGCAGCTTGATGAAGCGGTCGCAGGCGGCGATAGCCGAGGCGACTTCGTTATCCTTGTAGTAAGCGTAGGCGACTTCCAGTTGGGCCTGCTGGGCGTAGCGGCCGTAGGGGTAGCGGGCTTCCAGGGTTTCGAAATACTTGATAGCTTTTTCGTAATTGCCGCTGGCCAGCTCATCCTTGGCTTCGGAATAGAGCTTGCTCGCCGACCAGCCCTTGGTTTCGTCGTATTTTTCTCCCAGGGCGGCGCAGCCGGCGAAGACAACGGCAATAAAAGCGAACAGTAAAAGACGCATGGCGGACACTCGACAAGTGGACCCGGATTATAGCCTAAGCCCGGCCGGGGGCGATGCCCTGCCGCTGGCGGTGCCGGCCTCCTGCGCCGGCTTGCGGTTGGACCAGGCCTTGAGCCGTTTGTTGCCGGAACATTCCCGCAGCCGGCTGCAATCCTGGGTGAAGGCCGGGCAAGTCACGGTGGAGGGGAAAGTAACGTCCTCCCCGAGCCAAAAAGTCTGGGGGGGAGAGCGCATCGAGGTGCATCCCTTGCCCGGCCCGGAGGAAACCGCCCACCGCCCGGAGGCCATCGCCCTCGATATCGTCCACGAAGACCGGGCTGTGCTGGTCGTCAACAAGCCGGCCGGCTTGGTGGTCCATCCGGGCAGCGGCAACTGGGCCGGGACCCTGCTCAATGCCCTGCTGCACCATGCTCCCGGCCTGGCGGGCCTCCCCCGGGCCGGCATCGTGCATCGACTGGACAAGGAAACCAGCGGCCTGCTGGTGGTGGCCAAAACCCTGCCGGCCCAGACCAGCCTGGTGCGGCAACTGCAAACCCGCGCCATGGGGCGGGAGTATCTGGCCTTGGCGTGGGGCCAAGTGGCCGCCGACGGAACGGTGGACGCCCCCATCGGCCGCCATCCCACCGCTCGTACCCGCATGGCGGTAGCGGCGCAAGGCCGCCCCGCCGTCACCCATTATCAAGTACTGGAACGCTTTGTCCGGTGCGCCTTGCTGCGCTGCCGCCTGACCAGCGGCCGCACCCACCAGATCCGGGTGCACATGGCCTCCATCGGCCACCCCTTGGTGGGGGACCCGGTATACGGCAAACCCGCCCGCGGCGGGCCGGAAGATGCCCTGGCCCGGTTTCCCCGGCAGGCGCTGCACGCCCAACGCCTGGCCCTGCTGCACCCGGAAACCGGGCAGGCCATGGCGTGGGAATCGCCGCTGCCTCAGGATTTGTCGGGATTGCTTGCGGAGCTGCGCAATGCCTCCTGAGACAGGCTCACCGGAACGTGCCGCAGCAGGTCTAGCCGATCATCGGGAATGAGCCGTTCCAGATAGCGCAGATTGCGAGCGATGCCCTTCTGGTAAACCGGTTCCCCACCGAAATGGACGGCCGCATAGCGATGGGCTCCGGAGAAAAACCCATCGAGGCGCTCGGCTTCGATCTGCCGATAAAACTCCGGGGTCTTGCGCAGTAGATCGGCGGGCGAGGCATACACGATTTCCCCATCCGCGCGGCGCTGCGTCGCGATGCCCCCCCAGCACGAACTCGTCGTACAAATAATCCCGGCACTTCTCCAGATAGAGGCGATCCGACATTTGGGCGATCAAGTCGGCGGTGCCCAGCAATGCGCCGAGGATGCGATCGAGGGGATCGTCGGTCTTTTCACGAACCGCGATCCTGCCTATGATGCCGGTCTAACTAAACCCCGGATGGGTTTTGCAAGGAGCGCGACGGCCATGGGACAATCGGACTCCACTGTGGAGATTACTGAATTGAGCGACGCCACCCCGCCGTTCGTGCTGAGCCCTTCGATTGCGCTCAGGACAGGCCCTTCGGCTGTGCTCAGGGCAGGCCCGTCGAGGTAAGCAGGTCCCATTGCCATCCTCCGCTCAACTCAAAATCGTCCGCTGGATTTTCCGGCCGCGGGGGCCGGAAACGGGTTTCATCACCCTTTCCCAGCGGCGTATTTTCATCATCCCCACCCGCCACGGGCTGGTGTTCGGCGTCATGCTGCTGCCCATGCTGCTGGGATCCATCAATTACAACCTGAGCCTGGGTTTCGCCCTCACCTTTCTGCTGGGGGGGCTGGGGATGGTGTCCATTCTGCACACCTTCCGCAATCTCGCCGGCCTGCGGATCCAAGCCGGGCGGGCCAAGCCGGTATTCGCCGGAGCAACGGCCCGCTTCGGGCTGCACGTGGACAACCCCAGACCCTTGGCCCGTTATGCCGTCGGGGCGGTGAGCGGGGGCGGCACGCCGGTGTTCACCGACATCCCCGCCCAAGGCACGGTTTCCATCGAAATCGGCATCCCGGCACCCCGGCGCGGGCTATTGCCGCTGGGGCGGATCACGGTGTTCACCCGCTTTCCGCTGGGGCTGTACTACGCTTGGTCCTACCTCGAGCCCGATATGTCATGCCTGATCTACCCGCGCCCCGATACCGGCCGGGTTCCGCCCCCCGCCTCCCGGCCCCAACCGGGCCAGGGAGCGCCCTACGGCACGGGGGATGAGGATTTCGCCGGATTCCGGGCCTACCACCCCGGCGATTCGCCCCAGCACATCGCCTGGAAAGCCGCGGCGCGGGGCCAGGGACTGCTCACCAAGCAATTCTCCGGCAAGGCGGAAATGGAGTTGTGGCTGGATTGGGAACACCTGCCCGCCGAGCTGGACACCGAAGCCAAGCTCTCGCGCCTGGCGCGCTGGGTGCTGGATTGCCACCGCGCCGGCTTCGCCTGGGGTCTGCGGCTGCCGGGCGCCACCCTGCCGCCGGAAACCGGAGAAGCTCACCGGGAACGCTGCCTGGCCGCCTTGGCGTTGTTCGAGTGGCCGGCTACTCGGGCGCGGTAGTGCTGCGCCATCTCCAGACAAACCACCCCAGGGCCGCGGCCTGCAAGATCAGCGGCAGGCCAAAGGCCCAGCGGTAGGCGGCTTCCGGATAGCCCGCCGGACCCTGGGGCCACAGATCGATGATCCCGCCGATCGCCCATTGGGCGACGAAGGCCCCCAGAAAAAACATCTGATTCAGCGCCGTGTTGCTGCGCCCCGCCATCTCCGGGGGAAACTCCTGGGCCAGCAAGGGATAGATCAAGGTGCCGCAGGTTCCGAAAAAGCCGAACACGAACAGCAGCAACCCCGCCCCCGCCCCCCAACCGGCTGCCATGCCGATTTGCGCCAGCATGAAGGCCACGCTGCCGACCCCGACCACCGGAGCGTAGGATAGGCCCCGATGGGAAAGCCGGGTCGCGAAGTTGCCGAGCAGGAGGTGACCGATGACCATGGCCGCCGCTCCCGTCAGCAAATGCAAGGCCAGCCGCGTGCCGCTCAGCCCCGCCACGTCCCGCAGCCAAGGCCCGGCCCACAGTCCCAGAATGGCGATGAAGCAGGACTGGGACATCATCATCAGGGGCGCCAGCGTCCAAAACGGACGGCTCCTGAAAATCGCCGCCACTCCTTGCCATTGCTCCCGCAGGCTCTGGGAGGCCGAGGCGGTCTTGCGCTCCGGAACCACGAGATACAAGACCCCCGCCACCGCCACGGTCGCAACGGCCAGGCCGGCGAAAACCCCTCGCCAACTGGTGAACCGCAAGGCCGCTTCCACCGGGACGGTGGACACCAGGGCTCCCAGCCCCCCCGAGGCCATCACCACGCCGTTCAAGGCCGGCCACCGCCCTATCGGGAACCACTGGGAAAAAGCCTTGAAGCTGGCCATCAGGCAGGCCGACACGCCGAAGCCGATGAGGACGCGGCCTAATATCAATTCTTCCCGGCTGGCGCCGGCGGCGAACAGCCAGGCTCCGGCCGCCGCCGCCAGCAGCAGGCCGCTTTCCACCCGGCGAGCGCCGAAGCGGTCCAGCAAAATGCCCAGCGGCAATTGCACCAAGCCGAAGCTGAGGAAATAAACGCTGGTCAGCAGCCCCAGGTCGGCGGCGCTCAAGCCGACGGCGGCGGTGAGCTGGGGAGCAAGCACCGCGTTGACGGTGCGGTACAGATAGGAAAGGAAATAACCGACGGAAAACGGCAGCACCACCCGCAGCCACAGATTGGGGCCGCGGGCGGGCTGGGATGCGGGAAGTTCCACCACCCGCGCGGGCGCAGCCGACGTTCCGTCGCGCCGGCGCGGGGCTAATCCACCAGCCGGTAGCCCGGCAAGGTCAGGAATTCGACGAAAGAATCGCGGGTGGTGATCTCGTCGAACAAGCGCGCCGCCTCCTCGTAACGCCCGGCGCCGTACTGCTGCTCGCCCAATTCCTGGCGGATCTTTTGCAATTCCTGGGGCAGCAGCTCCCGGAACAATTCCCGGGTCACCTTGCGGCCGTCTTGCAGCACGCCCTTGGGGCTGCGAATCCATTGCCAAATCTGCGAACGGGAGATCTCCGCCGTGGCGGCGTCTTCCATCAGATTATGGATCGGCACGCAACCGGTACCGGCCAGCCAGGAACCCAAATATTGCACGCCGACGTTGATGTTGGTGCGCAAGCCCGTCTCGGTGATGGGGCCTTCGGGAGCGAAGCGCAGCAGATCGGCCGCGCCCACCGCCACGTCCTCCCGCTTGCGGGAAATTTGGTTGGGACCCTGCATCGCGGCGTCGAAGGCCGCCTGAGCGATGGGCACCAGCCCCGGATGAGCCACCCAGGTGCCGTCATGGCCGTCGTTGGCCTCCCGTTCCTTGTCGGCCCGCACCTTGGCCAGGGCCTGTTCGTTGGCTTGCGTATCGTTCTTGATGGGAATCTGCGCCGCCATCCCGCCCATGGCGTGGGCGTTGCGGCGGTGGCAGGTTTTGATGAGCAGCAACGAATAAGCTCGCATGAAAGGGCTGGTCATGGTGACCTGGATCCGATCCGCCAGCACGAAGTCCGGCTTATTGCGGAATTTCTTGATGCAACTGAAGATGTAGTCCCAGCGCCCGCAGTTAAGGCCGGCGGAATGCTCGCGCAGCTCGTAGAGAATCTCGTCCATCTCGAAGGCCGCCAGGATGGTCTCGATCAGCACGGTGGCCTTGATGGTGCCGCGGGGGATGCCCAGTTCCCGCTGCGCCAGCAGAAACACATCGTTCCACAACCGGGCCTCCAAGTGGCTTTCCATCTTGGGCAGATAGAAATACGGCCCCGTGCCGCGGGCCAGCAGATGCTTCACGTTGTGGAAAAAGTACAGGCCGAAGTCGAACAGCCCTCCGGGCGCCGGCTTGCCGTCCACCAGCATGTGCTTCTCGTCCAGGTGCCAGCCCCGGGGCCGCACCAGCAACGTGGCGATGTTGTCGCTCAGCCGGTATTGCTTGCCTTCCGGGCTGGAGAAACTGATGCTGCGATTCACCGCGTCCCGCAAGTTGATCTGGCCCCGGATGTTGTTGTCCCAGGTCGGAGTGTTGGAATCCTCGAAATCCGCCATGAACACCTTGGCCCCGGAGTTGAGGGCGTTGATGATCATCTTGCGGTCCACCGGTCCGGTAATTTCCACCCGGCGGTCTTGCAGATCCTGGGGCACCGGCGCCACGGTCCAGTCGCCATCCCGGATGGCCTGGGTTTCCGGCAGGAAATCCGGCAGCCGGCCGGCATCCAGCTCGGCTTGCCGGGCCGAGCGCCGGAGCAACAGCTGCTGGCGTCGTGCCTCGAATTCACGGCATAGCTGGGTTACAAAGGCTACCGCCTCGGGAGTCAGGATCTCGGCGAACTCCGGGGTGATGGCGCCGCGCATTTCCACGCCTTGGGGATAAGCAGGGGATGGGCTCATGGGATGCTCCTCATTAAAAAGCGTCGTAGCGGTATCTTGTTACCTGTCCGGAAGCATAAAACGCCGCGACCGTCCCCGGTGCGCGGCGTTTCGCAAGGCCGGGCAACCTTAGTGGAATTGCTCCTCTTCGGTGGACCCGGTCAAAGCCGTGGTGGAGGACTGTCCTCCCTGAATGGCCTGGGTCACGGCATCGAAATAGCCGGTGCCCACTTCCCGCTGATGCTTGACCGCGGTGAAGCCTTTGTCGGCGGCGGCGAACTCGGCCTGCTGCAATTCCACGAAAGCCGTCATATGCTGGCGGGCATACCCGTAGGCCAGATTGAACATGCCGTAGTTGAGGGCATGGAAGCCAGCCAGGGTGATGAACTGGAACTTGTAGCCCATGGCCCCCAGCTCCTTCTGGAATTGGGCGATGGTGGCATCGTCCAGATTCTTCTTCCAATTGAAGGATGGCGAGCAGTTGTAGGCCAGCAGCTTGCCGGGAAACTTGGCATGGATCGCATCGGCGAAACGCTTGGCGAAAACCAGGCTCGGGGTGCCGGTTTCGCACCAGATGAGATCGGCGTAGGGCGCGTAGGCCAAGCCGCGGGAAATGGCCTGCTCGACCCCGGGACGGGTGCGGAAGAAACCTTCCACGGTGCGCTCCCCGGTCAAGAACGGCGCGTCGTTGGGGTCCACGTCGGAGGTGATGAGGTTGGCGGCTTCCGCGTCGGTGCGCCCCACCAGAATGGTCGGCACTCCCATGATGTCGGCCGCCAGCCGCGCCGCCACCAGTTTCTCCACGGCTTCCCGCGTCGGCACCAACACCTTGCCGCCCATGTGGCCGCACTTCTTGGCGGAAGCCAGTTGGTCCTCGAAATGCACGCCGGCGGCGCCCGCCTCGATCATGCTCTTCATCAGCTCGTGGGCGTTCAGCACCCCGCCGAAGCCGGCCTCGGCATCGGCCACGATGGGGGCGAACCAATCCACGCTGTCGTCCCCTTCGGCATGGTGCAACTGATCGGCGCGGGTAAACGCGTTGTTGATGCGCCGTACCACCGCCGGCACGCTGTTGGCCGGGTACAGGGATTGATCGGGATACATTTCACCGGACAGGTTGGCATCCGCCGCCACCTGCCAGCCGGACAGATAAATGGCCTTGAGGCCGGCCTTCACCTGCTGCATGGCCTGGTTGCCGGTGAGCGCCCCCAGGGCATTGACGAAAGGCTGCTCGTTGAGGAGCTTCCAGAGCTTCTCCGCGCCGCGCTTGGCGAGGGTGTACTCGACAGGCACCGTCCCCCTGAGGCGCTCCACGTCCTCGGCGGAATAGGGCCGCTGAATGCCCTTCCACCGCGGGTTTTCCGCCCAATCCTTCCTGATGGCCGCAATCTGCTGGTCACGAATCATGAACTTCCCCTAAAACTTCAACAAAACCGTCATTAGAAAAAAGCAAAGCGGCGCCGGCGAGGCGACACAAACTTCTGCGCTATATGCCGCAAGATCCTGCGGCTTTGTCTGGGGATGGCCAGAGATCCGATCTGGCGTACCGCCTGGGCCTGGATGGGGTGTTACCGGCCCGAACCGCGATCTGCTTGGGATGGCCTAGGCAGGCGGCTGCAACGAGGGCGGGATTATATCACTCGGACGCGCTTGAAAAGCAAGGACTTTATGCGCCGCCGCAGGGCTCAAGCGTGCCGGGCAAACGGGGGGCCCACAAGGGGCCAAACAGACTATTGAAGGGGTTGGGCCGAGACGATCACACCATCCTCGTCGGCATAGAGAAAATGGCCGGGCACGAAAATGACCCCGCCGAAAGTCACCGGCACCTCCACGTCCCCCACCCCTTTCTTGTCGCTCTTCAGCGGATGGGTCGCCAGAGCCATGACGCCCAAGGGCGTCTCGCCGATGACCTTCGCATCCCGGATGCAGCCGTAGACCACGATGCCGGTCCAGCCCTTGGCCTGAGCCAAGGCCGCCAACTGATCTCCCACCACGGCCCGGCGCAGCGATCCGCCGGCATCCACCACCAACACCCGCCCCTGCCCGGGGGCCGACAGAGCCTGCCGCACCAGGGCATTGTCCTCATAGATTTTCAGGGTGGCGATGGGGCCGGAGAAAGCCCGCTGCCGGCCAAAGTGGCGCAGCATGGGGGCCAGCACCCGGACCGTGTCGGGATGGGCGTCGCACAAATCAGCCGTCGCGAAGCTCATGAAATGCTCCTGGGACAAGACTGAAGGGGGAATTCGTGAAAGGGCAAGGAGATAAAAAGAAATTTTGGCGCGCCCTACTGGATTCGAACCAGTGACCTTTGGCTTCGGAGGCCAACACTCTATCCATCTGAGCTAAGGGCGCGCAGCGCGGGCGCTAGCATAGCGTTTTTCACCGCCAGCGTCTACGCGATGCGACAGGGGCGATGCGACGCCCCGATCCGCGCCGGGCTCACCGCTCCCGAGCCGCCTCGTGGAAGGCCTTTTGCACCGGGGACAAGAGGTATTCCAGGACGGTCCGCGTCCCGATGTGGATCTCTCCAGATGCCTGCATGCCGGGCGCCAGGCGGTAGCGCTCCGAGTCCACGATCAGCTCCTGACGATCAGCCACACAAAGCCTTGGGGGTCGACGCTTGCTCCGGACATCCCGAGCCTCCCTGACAGTTACCAACGCAAGTTTTTCTTGTTGCCCCGGATTATTATGCAAATGGGTTCGCCATT
>JAHFQX010000036.1 GCA_023259135.1 Betaproteobacteria bacterium
ATCCCGGCATGCCCTGATCGGCGGCGCGGCAGCGGCATGAACTATTCCTGGAATTTCGGGATTTTCCTGGAGCGCACCCCCGACGGCGCCGCCACCTATGCCGGCTGGCTGATCTCGGGCTTGGGCTGGACGGTGGCGGTGGCGCTGTGCGGCTGGCTGCTGGCCCTGCTGCTGGGGCTGCCCCTGGGGGTGATGCGCACCCTGCCGCACCGCTGGGCCCGGAACTTGGCCGTGGGCTACGTCGAGTTGTTCCGCAACGTGCCCTTGCTGGCCCAGTTGTTCATCGGCTACTACGTGGTGCCCGAGCTGCTGCCCACGGCCTGGGGCGACGCCGTCAAGCAGATGCATCCCACCCTCAACCAATTCCTCACTGCCTTTATCTGCCTGGGCCTGTTCACCGCCGCCCGGGTCTGCGAGCAGGCGCGGGCCGGGATCGAAGCGCTGCCGCCGGGGCAAAAAAGCGCCGCCCTGGCCCTGGGGCTCAGCCTGCCCCAGACCTATCGCCGGGTGCTGCTACCCCTGGCGCTGCGCATCGTCATCCCGCCGCTGACCTCGGAATTTCTCAACATCTTCAAGAATTCCGCGGTAGCGCTCACCATTGGCCTGCTGGAACTCACCGCGCAAAGCCGGCAGATCAGCGAATATACCGCCCAGACCTTCGAGGCCTTCATCGCCGCCACGCTACTCTATCTTGTCGTCACCTTCACGGTGATGGCCGCCATGGGACGGGTGGAGCGCCGCAGCCGGATTCCCGGTTATCTCGGAGGGCGCGGCGAATGAGCGCCCTGGACTGGAGCTCTATCCCCGGAGCGCTGCCCTTTCTGCTGCAAGGCATGGGACTGTCGCTGGGCCTGCTGTTGTCGGCCATGCTGGGGGGCATCCTGCTGGGGACGCTGCTGGCCCTGTTGCGGCTGGCCCGGCGCCGCCCCCTCGCCGCCCTGGCGGGAGCCTACGTCAATCTGTTCCGTTCGGTGCCCCTGGTGCTGGTGATTTTCTGGTTCTATTTCCTGGCGCCTTTCATCCTGCGACGACTCACGGGAAGAGCCGATGCCGCCGTGGGGCCGCTGTATTCCGCGTTGGTCGCTTTTACCCTGTTCGAGGCCGCCTATTATTGCGAGATCATCCGGGCCGGAATCCAAAGCGTTTCCCGCGGCCAGGTCGCCGCCGCCCAAGCCTTGGGGATGAGCCACGGCCAGGTGATGCGGCTCGTCGTGCTGCCCCAGGCCTTCCGTCGCATGGTGCCGCTGCTGCTCACCCAGGGCATCATCCTGTTCCAGGATACCTCCCTGGTGTACGTCATCAGCCTGTCGGATTTCCTCGGCGCGGCGGGCAAAATCGGCCAGCGGGACGGCCGCCTGGTGGAACTCTACCTGTTCGCCGCGGCGGTCTATTTCGCGCTGTGCTTCGCCGCCTCCCGGGGCGTGGGGCGACTGCAACGGCGCCTCCGAGCATGATCGAGATAAGTGGAATTTCCAAGTGGTACGGCCCGCGGCAGGTGCTGCGGGAATGCAGCCTGCACGTGAAAAAAGGCGAAGTGGTGGTGATCTGCGGCCCGTCGGGATCGGGTAAAAGCACCCTCATCAAATGCGTCAACGGCCTGGAATCCTTTCAACGAGGGGAAATACGAGTGGACGGGATTTCGGTGGGCGATTCCGGCGCCGACCTGCCCCGGCTGCGTTCCCGAGTGGGGATGGTGTTTCAGCACTTCGAGCTGTTCCCCCATATGCGAGCCCTGGACAATGTGAACCTGGGGCAAATTCACGTGCTCGGGCGCAGCCCCGAGGAAGCTGCCCGCAAGTCGCGGGAACTGCTGGCGCGGGTGGGATTGGCGGAACACGCCGATCAGTATCCGGCGCAACTTTCCGGCGGCCAGCAGCAGCGGGTGGCCATCGCCCGGGCGCTGGCCATGGACCCCATCGCCATGCTGTTCGACGAACCCACCTCCGCCCTGGACCCGGAGATGATCAGCGAGGTGCTGGAAGTCATGACTGCCCTGGCCCGGCAAGGCATGACCATGCTGGTGGTGACCCACGAAATGGGCTTCGCCAGAAGCGTGGCTCACCGCATGGTGTTCATGGACGAAGGCCGCATCGTCGAAGACGCTCCCACTCCGGCCTTCTTCGACTCCCCCCAGAGCGAGCGGGCGCGGCAGTTTCTCTCAAGAATTTTGCGGCATTAAGGAAAGCCGCCGTCGTAAACCAAAAAGCGCCGAGCACCGGGGGACTCAGCTCGCCACTATTGTCCGGCTAGCGCTCTCTCCCGCCAAGGCTCGCTATCTTCCGCCGATAGCGGCGAAGCCAAGGGTACCCGGCGTTTTTCGTTCCCCATCTGATCCCGATACACCAATTCTCCGGTTTCAAAATCATACTGGGGGTGACAAGACTGATTCCAGAACTCCAGGAAATGCATGTAGAACGGAACGAAGAAGCCAAGCCGAGGGTTGCGGTGCTGTAAGGCGAATACGTACTCCGGCTCCTCCTTCACTTCGAACCCGCTGTGGCAATACTGGACCCAGAGGTAGCCGCCCAGCACGATCACCTTCCAGAAAGGATTCTGGTCATAGAATTTAAGGGTGACCTTCTTTCCGGTCTTCTGGAATGCCGCCAATTGTTCCATGGTGGCGGATATCTCGTCCCGAAACGAACCCAGCGTTACCGCTTCGTGCAAAGTATCCACCCGCCGCTCAATCGCTTCCCCAAAGGGATGCATCAGCATGACCCGAATCTCGTATGCGCCTTCCAGCGCTTCCCGGAATAAGGTTGGACCCACGAAAGTACTGAAACCCGTAAGGGTGATCGCGAATACATCCCGTGTAGGGAGAAGTTTCTTCATGAGCCGGCCCTGCCGCCGCTGGGAAATCCAGCTATTGCCGCTCCGGGCGGAGACCAGGGAAGCCAGCCGGGCCGCCGCCACCTGATCCCCATTGCCCCAGGCCGCCTTGGCGATATTCAGCAACAGCACCAGCACAGTTGCGAAACCGATCTCGGTAATCAGCAACAACTCGGTGTCGCCTTCGACCTTTGGCCACCATTGATACAGGATGTAACGCGCCAACTCCGGCAAGGAAAAAGCGATGCCGATGGCGATCAGGGTAACGGCGATATGGGCGATCATATGCCTAAAGCCATCGGTCAAGCCGTTCTGCTGAATGATCTTCTCATTCACGAGTCTGTCTCCCGGTCATTCTTGCATTATTCTTTGGATTGCCCTGCCATGAATATCCAGTTCTACAGCTTCGCCACCCCTGCGCTCCGCGCTGACTCGCCGAATCCGCCCATGACCCGCTTTGTTGCCCACGGTCCGTCATTCTCCCGAGTACGGATCCCCAAAACACTCGACCGAAGGGAAGCTGCCCCATCGGTCGCTTTGAGGAAGGTTTATAGTGGAAATTGCGTTTTGTTCAGCCAAACCGGAACGACTGCAAGAGCCGTAGCCGTGGAGCTTCGGTTCTATTTGATTGACGCGCCCACGGCCTCAACCCGCAGAAGATGTTCCCCGTCCGCCGGGTTCCGATGGGTTGTCGCGACGGGGTCCAATCCTCTGCATCGGTTCGGTTACTCGGTTGTTCTCCGCAACGACCGTGCCATTCGGGCCGATCATGAACTGAAATTTAAAAACAACAGCTTATCGCCCCTCCCGCACCCAGAAAAAAATAAAGCCGTCGCCAAGCCCCGACAGCGATCCCAAATATTTTCGGCAATCTCTTCATTAAGATTGGTTTTTATCTGTCACCCTCAAACGACGGATAAATTTTCCGGGCTGGGCTATCTGAAAGATTTCGGCCGGGAAAGGCAAGGCGCAAGCGCAGCGGGTTCCCTCAACGGGCCATATCGGCTATTTCACCGCGTCCCGCCGTGCTTTCAGGCCCAATCCGGAAGATCGAGGCTCCCCGAGGTCCCAGCCCCTTTCCGAAGAACCAAACACAGGCTGGTGGGGCGGCTCGTAGCGCACCAGGATGTCGTAATAAGTGCGAATGTTCTCGGTCATGATGACCGGCTCTCCGCCTCGGGCGAAGCCGTGTTTCAAGGTGGTGAAATACTCGCTTTTGGCCAATAGCGGCAGGGTGGATTTAAGGTCGGTCCAGGCATTGGGATTCAGCTTGAGCCGCTGGGCGAGAACCCGGGCATCCTCCAAGTGAGCCAGCCCGACGTTGTACGCCGCCACCGCCATCCAGGTCCGGTCCGGCTCCGGCACCCGTTCCGGAAGCCCGTCCCGAATGGCGGCGAAATAGCGCGCCCCCGCCAAGATGCTTTGGCGGGCATCCAGCCGATCCGTCACTCCCATGCGATCGGCGGTGTCGGTGGTCAGCATCATCAAGCCCCGCACTCCCGCGGGAGACGTCGCCAGCGGCTCCCAGTGAGATTCCTGAAAGCTCACCGCCGCCAGAAACCGCCAATCGATACCCGTGATTTCCTGGGCTTCCTGAAACAGGCCCTTGAAGCGGGGCAGCACGGTCCGCATCCGGGTCAGAAAATAGCTGACCCCGGCCTGATCGAGCCGCTTGATATGGCCGTAATACTGATCCGACAGCCGCCGTAGGACGCCGTTTTGCTGAATCGAACGGAAGAACTCCCGGCTTTGCCGCGGCAAAGCGGAATCACCGCGCTTGGCAAAGGCCCACGCCAGGGGCAAGGCCTTCCCCAGATCGAAAGCCACCGACAAGCCCGGGTGAAAATTCCGGGCGACATCTACTTCGTGGGAATACGCCACCACATAATCAGCCTGTCCATCCAGCAAGCGCTGAAAGATCGCTTCGCTATTGGCCACCGGAATCGTGCTCCAGGTCAGATCGGGAACGGTCCGCTTGGCTTCCGACAACACGGCGATGGCCCCGGAACCCGCCGCCACCGCTATCCGCTTGCCCGCCAACTCGGCAACCGAGTTAGGCTTGGGTCCCTCTCCATCGGCCTGATAAACCAACTGCACGCGGACGGTTTGATACGGTTCGCCGAAGTCGAGACGGGGGTCGGGATCCGGCGTGATCGGCAACCCCGCGGCGGCCAAATGGGCTTTGCCCTCCAGCAGCACGGGAAGGACTTGATCCGAACGGGACAAGATGACGAACTTGGCTTTTACGCCCAAATATTCGGCAAACAGCCGGACCAGATCGTATTCCAGCCCGGCATACTTGCCTTCGGCATCTTGGTAAAAAGTGGTGGATCCCGTATGGGTGACCGCCACCAAGTCGTTGGATGCCGAAGGAGGGGGCAGGGCATCCCAGCGGGGCTCGCATCCGCTCAGCAACCCCGCCGCCAGGATCAGCCGCAGCCGGAACCCCCAGGCCCCGCCGACCCCTAGCCGGCCCGTCGAACGGCGCTCCGTCGAGAAGACAGGGTCCTCTCCCCGCGGTGACGCCGGCCGCGCCATGCGGCTCATCTCCCGGCGCGAGGCTACTCCGCGCTGGCCTGGGCTTTCGGGTTGACGAAAATCACCCCCCGCTCGCGCAGCCGGAGAATCTCTTCCGCGGCGTAATCCAGGGAACGCAGCACCGCCTCGGTATGCTGTCCCAACAGCGGCGGCGGGGACAATACCTCCCGAGGCTTGCCTTTGAACAAGATCGGCTGGGAAATCGCCTTTTGCGGCCCCAGGTAGGGATGGACATAATCCATCACCATGTTCCGGGCAAGGGTTTGGGGATGGGCCAGGACCTTATCGAGGGTATTGATGGGAGAACATGGGACGCCGGCCGCCTGGAGAATCTCCACCCATTCGTCCACGCCGCGCCGGCGGATCACCTCGCCCACCATGCCTACCGTTTCGTCGAAATGGGCCACCCGATCCGGATTGGTGCGGAATTTCGGGTCGTCTTGAACATGATCGAGCCCGGCCGCCTTGCAGAACTTGCGCCACAGGCCGTCGTTGCCGACCCCCAGCAGCAAATAGCCGTCGGAGGCTTCGAAGGCTTGGTACGGGCACAGGGACTCGTGCCCAGAGCCGCAGCGCTCCGGGACAACGCCCTTGAACCAATAGCTCTGGGCGTTATAGCCCAGGAATGCCAGAGCCGTTTCGAACAGCGAGACCTCCATGTAGCTGCCTTCCCCGGTCAGATGGCGGTTCATCACCCCGGACAAGATCCCCACCAGGGCATGGATCCCGGTGGTCTGGTCGAGGGGAGAGAAGGGACTGCGGATAGGATTGCCGTCCTTTTCCCCGGTCAGGCTCATGATGCCGCTGTAAGCCTGGCCCATGAGATCGTAGCCGGGCTGCTTTCCCAGGGGGCCGGTGCGGCCATAACCGGAAATGCTGCAATAGACCACGCTGGGGTTGTCGGCCCGCACCGATTCGTAATCCACTTTAAGGCGCTGGGCCACCCCGGTGCTAAAACTCTCGATCACCACCTGGGCGGTCTTGGCCAGCTTGCGGACGATCGCCAGCCCCTCCGGATGCTTGAGATCCACCGCGATGCTTTGCTTGTTACGGTTGACGGAAAGAAATGTGGACCCCACCCCATCCTTGACGGGGGGCCAGGATCGGGTGTCGTCGCCGCCATCCGGGGTCTCCACCTTGATGACCTCGGCGCCCAGTTCTCCCAGGTATTGGGTGCACAAGGGACCGGCCAATATCTTGGTCATGTCCAACACGCGAATGCCTTTCAGCGGAAACATGGTCAATCTCCCAATGGACTCATCGCGTCGCCGCCACGGCGGCCCCTTCCTTGAAAAGCGCCGTTATCTGCGGCTCCGAGTATCCCGCTTCCCGCAGCACTTCCTCGGTATGCTCTCCCAGGAGCGGAGCGAGGCGGAATGTCCCGCCCGGGGAAGCCGACCAGTTGACCGGAACGCCCATGTTGATGATCTGGCCCTCGGTGGGGTGTTCCACCGTCTCGAAGAAACCGACCTGCCGCAGATGGGGATCTTCCAGCAGGGAATCCAGGGTGTGCATCGGCATGCTCGGGATGTCGGCCTTTTCGAGCAACTCCAGCCATTCCGCGGTGGTCTTCTCCCGCATCACCTCTCCGACGACGGCGTACAGCTCGCCGATGTGCCGGGTGCGCTCGGCAATATTCACGAAACGCGGATCGATCTTCAGTTCCGGCCGTCCCGATAGCTCGAAAAACCGCTGCCAATGGGCGTCGGTATAAGGCAAGGCGCAAACATAGCCGTCCCGGGTGGCATAAGGCTTGCGATCCTGGGCCAACAAGCGGACATAGCCGGTTTTTCCCAAGGGAGGCACGAACACCTTGCCGTAGAGATGCTCCAGCATGACGTACTGGGCCATGGTCTCGAACATGGGCACGTCGATGGCCTGCCCCCGGCCGCTGCGCTCGCGGAAGAACAAGGCCGCCAGCACCGCGTATAGGGTGGTCAGTCCGACGGTCTTGTCGGCGATCACCGTGGGCAGATAGCGCGGCTCCCCGGTCACCATCCCCACCAGCCCCGCGATCCCGGTCGCCCCCTGAATCAAGTCGTCGTAGGCCGGCTTGGCGGCATAGGGGCCGTTCTGGCCGTAGCCGTAGCAGCCGCAGTAGATGATGCGGGGATTGACTGCGGATACCGCCTCGTAAGTCAGCCCCAGCCGCTCCATGGCCTGGGGCCGGACGTTATAGATGAACACGTCGGCGCTTTCGGCCAGCTTGAGCAAAGCCGCCTTGCCCGCCGGCTTCTTGAGATCCAGCACGACGCTGCGCTTGTTGCGGTTGGCGTGGAAGAACACCCCCGCCATTTTCGGGTGGCGGCTCGGCCCGATGTCGCGGGTTACGTCGCCATCGGGAGGCTCAATCTTGATGATGTCGGCCCCCATGTCCCCCATCAACTGGGTGGCCAGGGGTCCCATCAGAACCGTGGTGAGATCCACCACCCGCACTCCGGCCAGGGGGGCGGATTCCGGTTTCGGCACTTGCGATTTCCGCGGCACGCTCACTGCTCCTTCCAAATCAAAAAAAAAACCTGGTCCGGCCCGTGCGAGCATCCTCCGGATCAGTCCATGAATTCCGGCAGCAACAGGGCAATGTCCGGAAAAGCGATCAGCAGGGCAATCAGCACGAAGATCGGCAGCATGAACAACAAGGCCCCCTTGTAGATGTTCCCCATGCGCAAGCTGGGATTAACCCCCTGCAGCACGAAGCACCCCATTCCCACCGGAGGGCTGATGAGGGCCATCTCGATCATCACCACGACAATCACCCCGAACCAAACTAGATCGAAACCCAGGGTTTTCACGGTCGGGAGGATGATGGGGATGGTGATCACCACCATCGCCAGGGCATCCATGATGGCGCCCAGGAACAGATACAACAGCAAAATCACCGACATTACGGCGATCGGATGCCACCCCAGGCCGCTGATGATTTCCGCCAAATGGGCCGGCAAGCGGGTGATGGCCAGGAAATAATTGAGGATAAAGGCTCCCAGGATGATGGCGAACAGAAATCCGGTGACCTTCACCGTATTGGTCAGGCTTTCGAGCAAGTTGCTCCAGGTCAACCGGCGGCGTATCAATGCGATGATGAAGGCACCGAAAGCCCCCACTCCGGCGGCCTCCGTGGGGCTGAATACCCCGATATACATGCCGCCGATCACCACCACGAACAAGATGCCCACCCACAGGATCGAGCGCAACGCCATCACCCGGTCGAGCCACGAGCTCCGCTCCATGGCCGGTCCGAGGCTGGGGCGCACCAACACCGCGCCATACACGGTCAGCATGTAGAGGAGAGTGAGCAGGAGCCCCGGCAAAATTCCGGCAATCAGCAATTTCCCGATGGATACCTCGGTCAGCATCCCGTAGATGATGAAAGCCGTGCTGGGGGGAATCAGTATCCCCAGGGTTCCCCCGGCCACCACCGCCCCGCTGCTCAGGCTATCCGAGTAGCCGGCGTTCTGCATTTCCTTGGAGGCAACGATCCCCATGGTAGCGGTGCTGGCAACGCTGGAACCGCATGCCGCCGCGAATATGGCCGATGCTCCCACGGTCGCCAGCGCCAGCCCCCCCCTCAGCGCCCCAAACCACTTCCGGAATACGCCGAACAACTCCCCGCTGATGCCCGAAAGATAGATCAGCTCGCTCATCAGCACGAACATGGGAATGGTGGAAAGAGTATAGCTATAGCTATGACTCCACACCACGGTATTGAGCACCGTGGTCATCGGCTCCCAGCCCCGCAGATACCAGGCTCCGAGGATACCCGGAACGGACATGGCGACGGCGATGGGCACCCGCAGGAACATCAGCAGGAACATGACCGACAGGCCGATCAGCCCGACAGCTTCCACGGATGGATTCATGCGTGCCTCCCTTGGCTTGCCGAGGCACGGTCATCCCGTGCACCCCTAAAAGCATCTGGAATACGGGAAACCGCCTGCAATCCCCATAACCAGAAACCCAACCCCACGGCAATCTGGAATGGATAAAGAGGAACCGAAAGAAAGTCCGTGGACATCGGGCTTTCGGTGGCATATTCCACGGCCACCAACAGATTGGCCCAACCGATCACCCCGCAACTCGCCAACACCAATAATGCCCCCAACAAGTCCGCAGCCGCTTGCCAGCGCGGGGAAAACCGATCCACCAGCAAGCCGATGGTGATGTGGCCCTGCTCTTTCTGGGTATAGGCCAGTCCCAGCATCACCATCGTCACCATCATGAGTTCTATCAACTCGTGCTCCCCTCCCACCGGCGTCGCCACCGCCCGCATCAGCACGGCATAGGCGATCAGCAACATCATCGCCGCAACGGTGGCGACCGCCACCCAACGAAAAATCTCCGTGGCCCAATTTACGCAACAGGAAAAGAAACGCATATCGGAATCCCCCAGGCTTATTACGAGAACTCCGCTGCCGCGCCGATTTTGGCGCGGCAGCGGAGACGTGTCGCTCTAATCGGAGCTATCCATCAGAACGGCAGGACGAGACCATTCTTTTTCATGATCGCCTTGAAATCCGCCATCATCGCCTCGCCGGGATAGCCTCGTTTGTTGGCCTCTTTAACCCAGGCCGTCCACTCGGGTTCGGTGGGTTTGACGAACTTGGCCCTTTCCTCGGGAGACAGGGCAATGACTTCGCCTTTACCTTTGGCCTTGAAAATCTCCCTCATCTTCTCATAAGACCCATCGGCGCCCCTGTCATAGCTCCCGGTTATCAGGTTCACCAACGCCGGATTCAGTTCCTCGTCAAAGAGTTTCTTCAGGTCCGCCGGCAGCTTGTCGTAGAATGCTTTATTCATGATCATCCCGCCGACCACGGTGGGGGCCCCGAGTTGCGTCACATAAGGAGCCACCTCATGATATTTGTAGCCCATCCCGCTGGTAGGAGAAATCTGCATCACATCGAGAGTACCGCGCTCCAGCGCCGTATAAGCCTCCTCTGTCGTCATGGGCGTCGGCACCGCCCCCCAGTCCTTGGCGATCTGCACCCAGGCCTTCCCCGCCGCGCGAAGTTTCATGCCTTTCAGATCCTCCATCCGCCGGATCGGCTTGGTGCTCATCATTACATAGCCATCGGTGGCGAAGACCCCCATATTCTTGATGCTAAGCTTGTCGAAAACATCCTTGGCGTGCTTATCGACAAACTCGGTCATCACCTTGGCGCCCACCGCAGAACTGTTAATGGCGAAGGGAAGTTCGCCGATGGTCAGTTTGAAAAGCGGGGTGTCGTAATAATACCCAGAAACCATCAAACCCACGTGGTAAACACCGCCTTTCACGTCGTTCAGCGTCGCCTTGGATATCCCCAGCACACCGCCGTGATGGACGTTCACCTTCACGCGGCCCTGGGTTTTTTGCTCCACTATTTTTTTCCAGGGTTCGAAGGCATTCACGGCTAGATGGTGGGTGCTGGGGGTCCAATTGCCGAGATCCAATTGAATCGGCTCGGCCGCCCGAACCCCAGGGACAGCCCCCAGAATCAGGGCTGTCACCAACGCGGCAAAAGTGCTTATTGATTTTAACATTTGGTCTCCTCTCTTCTCTAAATTATGACGGCTTAAATAACGCCGCATATGCCCCGTTCGCCCTGAACTCGTCGAAGGGCAAAAGACCTCTGCACAGGCCATTCATGGTTCGACAAGCTCACCACGAACGGCTCATCGAGCCGGGCAGCATCCGGCTCCATGTTCAAAAGCAGCAAATCCAACTCACCACTCCCTCGGACTCTCCGCCCACAATCAAG
The DNA here is from genome assembly GCA_023259135.1 of Betaproteobacteria bacterium. Lineage (GTDB taxonomy): Bacteria > Pseudomonadota > Gammaproteobacteria > Burkholderiales > JAHFQX01 > JAHFQX01. Next base: position 11,106 of record JAHFQX010000036.1, read on the forward strand.
GCGACCCAACGCCTGGCATCAAAACGGAGGAGCAAGGCCGTGCTTCTTCAGGATCGCCTTGAAATCCGCCATCATGAGCTCGCCGGGGTAGCCTCGTTTGTTGGCCTCTTTAACCCAGGCCGTCCACTCGGGTTCGGTGGGTTTGACGAACTTGGCCTTTTCCGCGGGCGACAGGGCAATGACCTCGCCTTTCCCCTTGGCCTTGAAGCTTTGGCTCATCTTTTCCAAGGCCTCCGAGGCGCCTTTTTCATAAACGTTCACCATCATCTTTATCAAGGCCGGGTTCAGTTCCTCATCGAATGATTTCTTCAGGTCGGCCGGCAGCTTATCGTAGAAAGCCTTGTTCATGATCAGCCCGCCGACGATGATGGGCGCCTCCAATTTGGTGACGTAGGGGGCCGGCTCGAAATACCTCCAGCCCAGGGAGCCGGTGGGAGAATACTGCATCACGTCGAGGGTGCCCCGCTCCAGCGCCGTATAGGCCTCCTCGGGCTGCATGGGAGTGGGCACCGCCCCCCAGTCCTTGGCGATCTGCACCCAGGCCTTCCCCGCCGCGCGCAGTTTCACGCCCTTCAGATCCTCCATCCGCCGGATTGGCTTGGCGCCGAACATCACGTAGGCATCGGAAACGAAAACCCCCACGTTCTTGACATTGAGCTTGTCGAACGCATCCTGACCATGCTTTTCGATGAACTCGTTCATCACCCGGGTGCCGACGACGGGTCCGGGCAGGGCGAAGGGCAATTCGCCGATCAAAAGCTTGAAAAGCGGGGTATCGTAGTAATAGGCGGCCACCAGCAGGCCCACGTGGTAAACGCCGCCCTTCACATCATTCAATACCGCCCTGGAGGTCCCCAATACCCCGCCATGATAGAGATTCACCTTTACGCGGCCCTGGGTCTTTTCCTCCACCAGTTTCTTCCAAGGCTCCAAGGAGCCTACCGATTGCGGGTGGGTACTGGGCAACCAATTACCGAACTCCAATTGAATCGGCTCGGCGGCCCAGCTCCCAGGGGCCGTCCCCAGAATCAAGGCTGTCGCCAACGCGGCAAAAGTGCTGATTGACTTTAACATTTAGGTCTCCTCTCGGCTAAAAGCGGCAAATCCAATTCACCATTCCCTCGGACACTCCCCCCCTAATCAATGGGAGCGAATCCTTGGCATCAAAACGGGGGGGCCATGCCGTTCTTCTTCAAGATCGCCTTGAAATCGGCCATCATGGCCTCGCCGGGATAGCCTCGTTTGTTGGCCTCTTTAACCCAGGCCGTCCACTCGGGTTCGGTGGGTTTGACGAACTTGGCCCTTTCCTCGGGAGACAGGGCAATGACCTCGCCTTTCCCTTTGGCCTTGAAAATCTCCCTGAATTTGTCATAAGCCTCACTGGCGACTTTCTCATAACTATTGGTTATCAAGTTCAGCAACGCGGGGTTGAGTTCCTCGTCAAACAGTTTCTTCAGGTCCGCCGGAAGCTTGTCGTAGAACGACCTGTTCATGATGACTCCGCAGACCGCGGTCGGGGCCCCGAGCTGCGTCACATAGGGGGCGGGTTCGTAATACTTGAAACCCATCGCGCTGCCGGGGGTGGTCTGCATGGTGTCGATAGTGCCGCGCTCCAGCGCCGTATAGGCCTCCTCAAGCTGCATGGGCGTCGGTACCGCGCCCCAGTCCTTGGCGATCTGCACCCAGGCCTTCCCCGCGGCGCGAAGTTTCATCCCTTTCAAATCCTCGATCCGCCGAATCGGCTTGGCGCTCATCAGCATATAGGGATCGCTGGCAAAAACTCCCATATTCTTGATGTTGAGCTTGTCGAAAACATCCTTGGCGTGCTTATCGACAAACTCGGTCATCACCTTGGTGCCCACCATGGAACCGGAAATGGCGAAAGGGAGTTCGCCGATGGTGAGCTTGAAAAGCGGCGTGTCGTAGTAATACGACGTACACATCAGACCGACCTGGTAAACGCCGCCCTTGACATCGTTCAGCGCCGCCTTGGACGTTCCCAGTACGCCGCCGTGATGGACGTTCACCTTCACGCGGCCCTGGGTTTTTTGCTCCACCATTTTTTTCCAGGGCTCGAAGGCATTCACGGCTAGATGGTGGGTGCTGGGCGCCCAATTGCCGAGATCCAATTGAATCGGCTCGGCGGACCGGACCGTGGGGGCGGCTCCCAGGAGTAACGCCATCACCCATGCCGCGGAAGTATTTATCGTGGCTCCTGACATGAGACCCCCCTCTCTACGCGTGGCAGACCTGTCGATCGTCTCTTAAAACGAATGCCGCCCATGGCCAGGATGGGGGAGCGCCACGATACACCTAGATTTCTAGCCCGCGCAAGTGGCCGGCCCTAACTGGGGCCGGCGATCCGGAGCATGGATTTCAAGCCGAAGGGTTTTTCACCATCAAGCCGGCGCGCTTCGCCTTGCACACCAGCTCGCCCTTCTGGTTGTAACCGCGGTGCTCGAAGTAGACGATGCCGCTGTCGGTGCGGGATTTCGATTCCCGCTTGTCGACGATGACGGTCTCGGCCCGCAAGGTATCGCCGATTTTCACCGGCGCCGGGAAAGTGATGTCCTCGAATCCCAGGTTGCCCAGCGTGGTGCCAAGGGTCAACTCCGTCACGCCGACCCCGATCACCAAGCCCAGGGTGAAGATGCTGTTCACCAGCCGGGTGCCGTGGATCGTTCCCTTGGAGAACTCCTCGTCCAAATGCAAGGGCTGGGTATTGTGGGTCAACACGCTGAACAACAAATTGTCGGTCTCCGTGACGGTGCGGGTTACCGCATGCTTGTATACGTCGCCGACCTTGAATTCCTCGAAATACAGTCCTCGCGTGCTCATGGATTTGCCTCCTTCGGTTTGCAGTGATTAAAAAAACACCTTGCGCTCCCGGTCATCAAGCCTGGAAGCTCTTGACCAAATCGAGAATTTGCCGGGCCGTCTTCACATGGGCGTAGTCGATGTGCTCCCCTTCATAGAGCACCGCCGCCCGTCCTTGGGCTTGAGCCTCCTCGAACACCTTGATCATGCCTTCGTAGTACGCCACCTCCTCGGCGCCCGGAGTATAGGCTTCGTTGCAGGGGCCGACGTTGGAGGGATGCAGCACCATCTCGCCGGAGAAACCCAGTTGCCGGTTGAACTTGAGACTCCGGCGCAGCCCTTCCAGATCGTGGACATCCTGCCACAGGCCGCCGAGGGGATAGGGCTTGCCGGCGGCCCGGCACGCCAGCACCACCTGGGATTTGAAGTAAAGGGTTTCCAAGCCCTCCTGGGTCCATTGAAAACCGATGGAACGGGCCACGTCACCGTTCTTGGCGCTGGCCCCGGCGAGGGTGGCGACCCGCTCGCGGCAGGCGATCTCATAGGCGAACTGGGCCGAGCGGGCGGTCTCCAGGGTGGGAATCAAGCTCACCGCGCCCACTTCCATGCCCTTGCGCCACTCGATCTCGGAGACGATCTGGGTCAGCATGTCCACGTCTTCCGGGCCGTTGGGCTTGGACATCACCAGGCCCTCCAGGCCCGGCTGGATGACGGCATTCAGGTCGTCCCAATCGTAGGCGTAGGGGCTCTTGTTGACCCGCACGAATAGCCGCTGGCCTTGGGCGCTCAAGCCGGGAATCGCCTCGGCGACGGTTTTTCTCGCCTCCGGCTTGAGGGGAAACGGAACGCTGTCCTCCAGATCCAGCACCACCGCATCGGCCTTGAAAGTGGGGATTTTGGCGATCCCGCTGGGACGGTTCCCCGGGACGAATAGAAATGACCGTATCGGCTTCATGTGGCTTCCTCCTGTTGTCAATGGCAAATTCAAAACTGCGGCGGCCGTCGCCCAAAAAGCCGGGGCGCGCCGTTTTTGAGCAAAGGTGGGGATTTTACAGGGGCCGGCCGCCGCCGACCATGGTCCCGGGAATGCTAAAAGCGGAGGGAAATCCGGACCAGCGCCCGCAACAAGGGAAGAGGCGCCAGACGAACCCAGAGGTCCTGGGGAGTTAATTCCAGGGCGTCCAAGGTGTTTTTCATCATCAGCCCCAGTTCGGTGTCCCCTTGCATGACCAGGCGCCGGGCAAAGAACAAGGTGTCGGGGTCTTCCCGGCGCAGCGCGAGTTGCGCGAAATCCCGCGCCGCGGCGGCGATCACCAGATCCTCCGCCCCCTTCCCGGTTGGCTGAAAGCCGATGGCGGTCCCGCGGAAATGGAATGCGAGTCCTAAATCCACCACCCGGATGGCGATGCGCTTGTCCTGCAATGCCCGCCGCGCGTCTTCCGGCAGCAGATCCCACAGGGCCGCGTTGAGTCCCGCGGCGAACAACAGCGACGGCGGATACGAGGGTAGCCGGGAGAGCGCCGCCGCGATGGGAGACTCGGCGAGAAACCGGGGCGGCGCCCCGGCCGGGAGTCGGTCCGGTTGCATCAAGCGCCCTCCCTCACGCCGAGGCCCCCGCTTGCTCCAGGCCCGGCTTGCCGAACCAGTAGCCATCGCAGCGCGGGCCGGGCAGCGTCGGCGCCAGGCGATCTTCGGCTTGATCCAAGGACAAGCTTCCGTCCAGCGCCTGTCGGAACGCCTCGACGATGTCGGCGGTATCCCGGGCCTGGGGGCTGAGCCGCAGCACGTCCACCCCCATGGCCGCCAATCGAGGCAGCTCCCGGAGCAGCGAATACACCCCGGCGGACTGGGTCTGGGTGCCGTTCAGCACCAGAAAGGGCTCGCCTTCCTGGGTGTTCAGCAGCAAACCATCGGGATGATCCAGACAACGGAACTGGCAATCGTCTTTTTGCAAATTGTGATGGCGGGCGGTGAAACAGCGAGCCGAAAAAGCCAAGGGCAAACGGCCGTAGGCAAACACCTCGACTTCCACTCCGGCGGGCCGCCGGGCCACGACTCCCGCCAGCATGTCCCGGGACATCTCCACCGGCATCACCCAGCGCCGCGCCCCCAGCGCCGCCAGAAAGCCCAGCGTCGCCGGGTTGTAGACGTTGAGATGGGGACCGGCGACAAAGCGAGCGCGCCGTTGCAGCAGGCGCACCGCCCCCATCTCGTTCGCCTCCACCGCGTAGCGGCCGTTCTCCGCGATCTTGCGCAAGGCTTTCAGATCCGACTCCGATTCGATCACCGCGGCCGTAGTGAGCGCCACTTCCTTGCCGGCCGCGGCGAGTTGCTCCGCCACCGCCAGCCAATCGGCGAGGCGCAACTCGTGGCGCCGGGTACAAACTACCTCCCCCAGGTAAACGATGTCCACCGGGCTGCGGGCGATGTGCTCGTAGAACGCCAGCACCGCGGCGCGCGGCCAATAGTAAAGGAGCGGGCCCAAGGAGAGCTTCACGGCCCCCTCGACAGGAACGCGATCACTTCCATGGCCGGTGGTAAGCCCCCAGGGTATGCTGCTGCCCCTCCGCCACCTTGCCCAACTCCGTCATCCAGGCTCCTTTCACGCTGTAGTCCTGGGCATTCCGAGCGCAGGCGTCGAGCGCCTGGCGCCACACCCGGGTCACCTGGGCGACGTAGGCAGGGCTTCTTTGCCGGCCTTCGATCTTGACCGCCGCCACCCCGATTTCGGCAAGCCGGGGCAGCAGCTCCAGAATATTCAGGCTGGCCGGCTCCTCGATGGCGTAATAGGTTGCTCCGGCCACCTCGAAGCGCCCTTTGCACAGAGTGGGATAGCCCGCCATTTCACCTGGGCCGAAGCGGTTCACCAAGATGCCGTTGAGACGGGTCTCCAGCCCCTTCGGGGTTTCCAGCCAACGCACCGCCTTGGCCGGAGAACAGGCCCCCGCGGTATTGGGAGATTCGCCGGCGACGTAGGAAGACAAAGCACAGCGCCCTTCCACCATCACGCACAACCCGCCGAAGCCGAACACCTCGATCTCCACCGGGGTATTCCGCGCCACCTGGGCCACCTGAGCCAAGGACAATACTCGGGGCAGCACCGCCCGGCGGATGCCGAAATGCTCGTGATAGAAATTAACGGCCTCGTAGTGGGTGGCCGAACCTTGCACCGACAGGTGCAGCCGCAGTTGCGGATGAGTGCGGGCGGCGTATTCCATGAGGCCCAGGTCCGCCAGGATCACCGCATCCGCTCCCAACTCGGCGGCCTGATCCAAGGCCGCGGTCCAGCGAGTCCAGGATTCCGCCTGGGGATAGGTGTTGATGGCGACCAGCACCTTGGCTCCCTTGGCGTGGGCATAACGCAGCCCCTCCTTGGCAGCGGCCGCGTCGAAATTCAGCCCGGCGAAATTGCGGGCATTGGTGGCGTCCCGGAAGCCCAAATAAACACAGTCGGCGCCGTTGTCCACGGCGGCCTTGAGCCCCGCCAGGGTCCCCGCCGGGCAGACCAGTTCCAGCCGGCCCTCACGCGGCATGGCGTATTTTCCGTTGCGCGGCGGGCAACGCCGGCCAGCCCTGACGCCGGCCGCGCCGCGCCAATTCGGCGGCGATGGCATTGAGCACCGGCCATTTCCCGGAGCACCAGGAAGGCGCCAGCAGCACGTCCGGAGCGGCGGTGCCGGTGACTCGATGGAACACCACCGGCCAAGGCGTACGCTCGATCAGATCGGCGGCGATCGCCACGTATTCCTCCAGTTCCAGGGGGCGATACTCCCCTCGCCGCCACTGATGGGCCAGCACCGTGCGGCGCACCACGTGCAACGGATGCAGCTTGAGTCCCTCGACGCCCAGTTCCAGCACGCGATCCAGGGTATCGTGGCAATGCCGGGCCGTTTCTCCCGGCAGGCCGACGATGAGATGGGCGCATACCGGGATTCCCAAGCGCCGGGCGGCGATGGTTGCGTCCCGGTATTCCCGGAAACCGTGGCCCCGGTTGACCCGCGCCAAGGTCTCGTCGTGGGCCGACTGGAGCCCCAACTCCAGCCAGACTTCGCGGCCTTCATCCCGGTAGCGGGCCAGCAGTCCCAAGACTTCGGGGAACACGCAATCGGGCCGGGTGCCCACCGCGAGCCCCACCACGCCGGGCTCCTCCAGCGCCTCGCGGTAAAGCCGTTGCAAGTGCTCGAGGGTTCCGTAGGTATTGGTATAGGCCTGGAAATAGGCGATGAAGCGACGAGCCCCGGTGCGCCGCGCAACGGCCCTCCTGCCCGACGCCCATTGCGCCTCCAGGGGCAAGGGCCGGCGACCGTTGGGACTGAAAGAGGCGTTGTTGCAAAAAGTGCAACCGCCGTGCCCCTTGCTGCCGTCCCGATTGGGGCAGGTGAACCCGGCATCCAGGGCGATCTTGTGGACCCGTTCGCCATAGCGCTCCAGAAGCTGCTGACCGAGGGTGTGGACGTAGTTGGAGAGAATCACCGAATAGCGTAAAGAATTTTCCGAGAGGGCCGGGGCAAAACCCCTCCGCAATCCGGCTCATTCCGGACCGCGGGGATCGTTAAGTGTAACGGCCCGCCGCCGGAACGGGCTTTGACTTAGATCAAGCCCGGGGAGTGGAAAAAAGGATGGGGCACGGCACTCCCTAGAAATCGAGATTGGCGGTCAGCGCCTCCACCGCGCTCCGATAGCCGGAATCCCGGCGCAGCTTGTCGAGGGATTTGGGATGGGGGTGGCCGTGAAAGCGGGCCAGCCTGGCCAAATTGACCGGGGTCAGGGAACGCTCTAAATTCGCCAGCAAGGCCTCCGCCGCCGCGGTGTCGTTGCACACCAACACCATGTCGCAGCCGGCGTCCAAGGCGGCGTCGGCCCGGACGCGAATATCCCCGATGGAATGGGCTCCCACCATGGACAGATCGTCGCTGAACACCGCCCCGCCGAACGCCAACTGCCCCCGCAGCACTTCTTGCAGCCACTTTCTGGAAAACCCCGCGGGCAGCGCGTCCACCTGGGGATAAACTACGTGGGCCGGCATCACCCCCGCCAAGCCCTGGCCAGCGAGCTTGCGGAACGGCGCCAGATCCCAGGCGGCGATGGTCTCCCAATCCCGCCCGTCCACCGGCAAGTCGGTGTGGGAGTCGGCCTCGGCATAGCCATGGCCGGGAAAGTGCTTGCCCACCGCCGCCATCCCGGCCTGGGCCATGCCTCGCATCAAGGACAGCGCCAGCTCGGCCACCACTTCCGGATCCCGATGGAACGCCCGGTCGCCGATCACTCCGCTACGGCCATAATCCAGATCCAGCACCGGGGCAAAACTGAAATCCACGCCGCAGGCCCGCAATTCCGCGGCCAGCACAAAGCCGGCCTGGCCGGCGAGCCGCACCGCGTACCGCCGATCCCGCTCCCACGCTTTTCCCAGCCGGCCCATGGCGGGAATCGCCGTGAACCCTTCGCGGAACCGCTGCACCCGCCCGCCCTCATGGTCCACCGCCACCAGCAAGGAGGGACTGCGCAAGCCGCGGATACTGTGCGCCAAGGCGTGCAGTTGTTCCGGGGAACGGTAATTCCGGGAGAACAAAATCACCGCCCCCAGCAACGGATGGCACAGGCGCTGCCCTTCTTCCGCAGTGAGCTCGAGGCCGGCCACATCGGTCATGAGGGGGCCCAGGGGCATGAAGCGCGGCAAGGCTGAGGTTTCCATCGTTTAGCTTTCCAGGATCACGAAGGCGCAAGCAAAGGTTTTTTCATCGGCCAAACTCAAATGATGCCGAGTGACGCCGCGCTCCGCCATCCAGTTCTCCAGCTCGGGATCGAAAGCCAACCTGGGATTCCCCAGGGGACCATGGGTGACGCTGATCCGCCGCCACACGGCCGGATGCCGGATGCCGGTGCCCAGCGCCTTGGCGAAGGCTTCCTTGGCGGCAAAACGCTTGGCGACATAGGCCGCATCGGCGTTGTGCCTCCCGGCCGTGTGCTCGGTCTCCGACAGGATTTTCCCGGAGAAGCGCTCGCCATAACGCTCCAGCAACCGGGAGACCCGGGCAATCTCCACGATATCGGCGCCGATGCCGTAAATCACGGGCGTCGGGCCGCTACCATGAGGGCCTTCATTTCCCGCACCGCCGGCTCCCAACCGACGAACAAGGCATGGGCAACGATGGCATGGCCGATGTTGAGCTCTCGAATTTCCGGAATCGCCGCCACCGGCCGCACGTTGTGGTAGTGGAGGCCATGGCCGGCGTTGACCGCCAAGCCAAGCTGGACGGCGTAAGCCGCGGCTTCCCGAATATGCCGCAATTCCCGGTCCCGCTCCGCCCGGGAAGTCGTCTCGGCATAGCGGCCGGTGTGGATCTCCACCGCCGGAGCGCCGGCTTCGCGGGCGGCGTCGATCTGGCGCCGGTCCGGGTTGATGAACAGGGACACGCGGACGCCCGCTTCGGTCAACGCGGCGCACGCCTGCCGCACCCGGGGCAAGTGGGCCGCCACGTCCAGCCCCCCTTCGGTGGTGCGCTCGGCGCGGTTCTCGGGAACCAGACAGACGTCCGGGGGGCGAATGCGGCAGGCGAAACCCACCATTTCATCGGTAACGGCCGACTCCAGGTTCATGCGCGTGGTCAAGACTTCCCGCAGCAGCTCCACGTCGCGATCCTGAATGTGGCGCCGGTCCTCCCGCAGATGCAGGGTGATGCCGTCGGCCCCCGCCGCTTCGGCCCGCAGCGCCGCTTCCACGGGACTGGGGTAAGAAGTGCCCCGGGCTTGCCGCAGCGTCGCCACATGGTCGATGTTGACGCCCAATTCGATCATAGCTGTCGCAACTCCTTCAGCAACCGCCGGCTGTGCAGCGTCTGCCGGCCGAGATAGTGCCCGATGATGCCCCGCAACAGGACTTTGCTCTGCCGCAGCGTGGCGAGATCGGAATAATCGTCCCGGGCCACGTCCAGCAGGGTTTTCCCGGAACATTCCAGACTGTTCCCGGTGGCCTCGAAGCGCTCCACCGGGATCGGCCCGCGCTCGACCACGAACACATAGCGCCCGTCGGCTCGCAACGGCTGCCCGGTATCGGCTTCCCGATCCAAGGTCGGAGCATAACCCAGCTCTCCCAGCAGCCGCTTTTCGAAGCGCCGCAGCACCGAATCGCAAGCCTCGCCGGCTTCGGCCAGTCCGCCGATGGCCTCCCGGTAGGCGGCGAACAATCGCTCGTGGGCGTCGTGGCGGGCCAGCAGCTTAAGCAGCAACTCGTTCAGATAGAACCCGCACATCATCCCCGTGCCGGCGAGAGGCAAGGGAAGGCCGACGCCCTCCGCCCGGCAGAGGGTTCGCAACTCGGATCTTCCGGACCAGCCCAGCAACAGCGGGCGGAACGGTTGCAGCAGCCCCCTGAGGGGGGAACGAGGACGTTTCGCTCCCTTGGCCACCAGCCCCACTCGGCCGAAATTGCGGCTGAACACTTCCACCAGCAGGCTGGTTTCCCGGTAAGGATAACTATGCAGCACGAACGCCGGCTCGCCGTCTGGACTCGCGGCGGAGGGCCGGGTCATGGCCCCTCCAGCAACCGGGTCACGAACCCCCCGTCCTCGGCCCAGCCCGGTTTTACCTTGACCCAGGTTTCCAGATACACCCGGCCGCCAAACAGCGTTTCCATTTCCTTGCGGGCCGCGCTGCCGATGGCCTTCAAACGTTCGCCCTCCTTGCCGATCACAATGGCTTTCTGGCTGGATTTTTCCACCAGGAGGGTGACGTGGATGCGGCGCAGCTTGCCCTCAACCTCGAACCGGTCGACCGCTACCGCCAGGGCATAAGGCAATTCTTCCCCCAGCAGCCGGAACGCCGCTTCCCGCACCCGCTCCGCGGCCAGGAAGCGCTCGCTGCGGTCGGTGATGTCTTGCGGGCCGAACAGCGGGGGGCCGACCGGCAGGCGCGCCGCCACCTCGGCCGTCAAGGCTTCGATTTGCGCCCCCCGGGCCGCGCTCACCGGCACCACGGCGGCGAAGCCGAACTGGCCGGACAGTTGTTGGATGAACGGCAGCAGCCGGGCTTTGTCGGCCAGCCGGTCGATTTTGTTGATCACCAGCATCACCGGGCGATGGGCCGGCAACAGTTTCAGCACCTGCCAGTCGTCATCGCCGAAGCGCCCGGCTTCCACCACGAATAGCGCCGCATCCACATCGGCCAGCGACTCCCGCACCACCCGGTTCAACGCGCGATTGAGGGTGCCGCCGTGGCGGGTCTGAAAGCCGGGAGTATCAACGAAGGCGCATTGAAATCCCTCCCCGGTGAGAATCCCGGTAATCCGGTGCCGGGTGGTTTGGGCTTTGCGGGAAGTAATGCTGACCCTCGTCCCCACCAGGCGGTTGAGCAGGGTGGATTTGCCCACATTGGGCCGCCCGACGATGGCCACGCAACCGGCTCGATGGGAGGTCATGGGGAATGGCTCATGGCGCGATAGGCTTGCCGGGCGGCATCCTGCTCCGCGGCCCGCCGGCTCTTGCCGCGGCCGACGCAGCGCAGCGCACGGTCGGGCACCGAACATTCCACCCAGAACTCCTGATCGTGAGCTTCGCCCCGGACTTCGACCACGGTGTACCGAGGCAATGCCAACCTGTGGCCCTGGAGAAATTCCTGCAGCAAGGTTTTGGGGTCCTTGCCCACTGCGAGGGGATCGATTTGCCGCAACCGGCCGGCAAACAACTCCGCCACCACGCGATGCGCCGCATCAAAGCCCCCATCCAGCAATACCGCGCCCAGCAAGGCTTCCAGGGCATCCGCGAGAATAGAGGGGCGCTGGCCGCCGCCGCTTTTGGCCTCGCCCTCGCCCAGCAGCAGCAGCCCCCCCAGTCCCAACTCGACGGCGATCTCCGCCAAAATCCGCTGGTTCACCAGATTGGCGCGCAGCCGGGAAAGATCGCCCTCGCTGAGCTCCGGAAACAGCCGGTGCAGCTCCAGGGCCATGGCGCAGTTGAGGGCGCCGTCGCCGATGAATTCCAGGCGCTCGTTATGGTCGCTGCCGAAACTGCGGTGGGTTAGGGCGCGCTGCAACAATTCCGGGCGCTCGAAAACGTAAGCGATGGGCGGGGCCGCCACCCCCTGGGTCATCGACGGAAAGAGGACAAAAAAATCATTCGCTGCTGGCGACGAAATCCATGCAGGCGCTCAAATTCCCCACCAGCGGAACTTTGGTGGAATAACTGGCGCGTATCGTCAACCGGTCGCCCTCCTTGGCTATCTCCAGATCCTCCGGACCCACCGTGCGAATATTATTGATGGATACCCGCTTGCTAAAGGCAACGCGGACATCCTTGGGGGTCGCGGTCTTCATCTCCGGGTCCTTGGCAATGGCGGAAAGAATGCCGCCGATGGTGTAATGATCAATGTAGGCCGGCAACAGTCTGAAACCGAGAATGGCGCCGAACACGATGATGACCCCCGCCACCAGCAATCCCGAAAGACCTATGCCCTTTTGCTTGTTCATGGATGCTCCTTGAAAACGCCCCGATGCAATGGCTGTCCCAAGCCCCATTCTATTGGATGTTGCTCCCGATGCGGCTCAGCTTCTCGAAATTCCACCAGATGAAGAAAGCCTTGCCGACGATGTTCCGATCCGGCACGAAACCCCAGTAGCGACTGTCGCTGCTGCTGTCCCGGTTGTCCCCCATGGTGAAGTAATGCCCCGCGGGAACCTTGCATTTAAAGCCGTCCTCATTGTAAGCGCAATTGTCCTTCAAAGGGAATTGGCGCACCCCCGCCAATTGGATGGAAGGCGCCTCCGGCTGCACCAGGATGGCATGGGGGCCGGCTTCCAGGGATTCGCGGTAACGCTTGGCGGTGATGTAACGCAGGCCGCTCTCGACATAGCCATACTCGCCGTCCGGCGTCGTCGGCGCCGGCTTGCCGTTCACCCATAGGCGCTTATCCCGGTACGCCACTTCGTCCCCCGGCAACCCCACCACCCGCTTGATGTAATCCAGACTCGGATCTTCCGGATAGCGGAACACCATGATGTCCCCGCGGCGGGGTGGGTTCATCTCGACAAGCTTGACGTTAACGATGGGCAGCCGGATCCCGTAGGTAAATTTATTCACCAGGATAAAATCCCCCACCAGCAAGGTGGGGATCATGGATCCCGAGGGAATCTTGAAAGGCTCCACCAGGAACGAGCGCAGCAGGAACACCGCCAGGATCACCGGGAAAAAGCTTTTGGGGTACTCCACCCACCACGGCTCGTGGTCGGCCGCCTTGCGCCGAGGCTTGAGGAAAAAATGATCCAGCAACCAGACCAGGCCGCACGCCACCAATAGCAGAAACAGCAATAGGGCAAAATTCATTCCCGGCCTTTCCCGCCCGCGCAACGGGCAATCCATTTCATCGTCACGATTTTTCTCCCACGTGCAACACCGCCAGGAAAGCTTCCTGGGGAATCTCCACGTTGCCCACTTGCTTCATGCGCTTCTTGCCGGCCTTCTGCTTTTCCAGCAGCTTGCGCTTGCGGGTGATGTCCCCGCCGTAGCACTTGGCCAGCACATTCTTGCGCAGCGCCTTGACCGTCTCCCGAGCGATGATATGGGAACCGATGGCGGCCTGGATGGCCACGTCGAACATCTGCCGCGGAATCAGTTCCCGCATCTTCACCGTCAATTCCCGCCCGCGGTACTGGGCACTGTCCCGGTGCACGATAAGGGACAAGGCATCCACCCGCTCGCCGTTGACGAGGATATCCAGCTTCACCAGATCCGCCGGGGCAAATTCCTTGAACTCGTAGTCCATGGAGGCATAGCCGCGGCTCACCGACTTCAGCCGGTCGAAGAAATCCAGCACCACCTCGTTCAACGGCAATTCATAGTTGAGCATCACCTGGCGCCCCATATACTGCATATTCTTCTGCATCCCCCGTTTCTGGTTGCACAGGGTCATTACCGGCCCGACGTACTCCTGGGGCATCAGCATGGCGCAGTTGATCAGCGGCTCCCGAATTTGCTCGATGCGAGACAGGTCAGGTAGCTTAGAGGGGTTCTCCACTTCCATCACGGCGCCATCTTTGAGCACTACCTGATACACCACCGTGGGAGCGGTGGTGATGAGTTCCATGCCGTATTCCCGCTCCAGCCGCTCCTGAACGATGTCCATATGGAGCAGGCCGAGAAAGCCGCAGCGGAAGCCGAACCCCAGGGCCTGGGAGACCTCCGGCTCGTAGCGCAGCGAGGCATCGTTCAAATGTAGTTTTTCCAACGCATCCCGCAGCGCCTCGTACTGGCTGGAATCGACTGGATACAATCCGGCGAATACCTGGGGCTTGATTTCCTTGAAGCCGGGGAGCGGCGTTTGGGCCGGCCGGTCAGCCAGGGTCACGGTATCGCCGACCCGGGCCGCCTGGAGTTCCTTGATGCCGGCGATGATGAAGCCCACCTCGCCGGCGCCGAGTTGCGGGCGCTGGGTGGATTTGGGGGTGAATATCCCCACTTGCTCGCAGGGGTAGACCGCCCGAGTGGACATCAGCAGGAGCCGGTCTTTGGGCCGCAGCACCCCGTCCACCACCCGCACCAGCATCACCACTCCCACGTAGTTGTCGAACCAGGAATCGATAATGAGCGCCTTGAGCGGCGCCGCCGGATCCCCACGGGGCGGCGGAATTCGGCTGACCACCGCCTCCAGGATATCTTCCACTCCCTGGCCGGTCTTGGCGCTGGCTCGGATCGCATCATCGGCGGGGATGCCGATGATGTCCTCGATTTCGGCGATAACCCGTTCGGGTTCGGCGGAGGGCAAGTCGATTTTATTGAGTACCGGAATCACTTCCACCCCTTGCTCGGTGGCGGTATAGCAATTGGCCACCGTCTGGGCCTCCACGCCCTGGGAGGCATCCACCACCAGCAAGGCGCCCTCGCAAGCCGATAAAGAACGGGAGACCTCGTAGGAAAAATCCACGTGGCCGGGCGTATCGATGAGATTGAGGGCGTAGCTTCTACCATCCCGCGCCCGGTAGGTCAAGGCCGCGGTCTGGGCCTTGATGGTGATGCCGCGCTCGCGCTCCAAATCCATGGAGTCCAGCACCTGGCTCTCCATTTCCCGGTCGGACAATCCGCCGCACAGTTGGATGATGCGATCGGCCAGGGTGGATTTACCGTGGTCGATATGGGCGATGATGGAAAAGTTTCGGATAGGCTGCATCGGAAGCAGGCGGGCTGGATCTCGGGCCGGAACGGGTTTTAGGGCCGCGCCTTAAGCGCCCAGCCTCAAACGGCGGCCGATTCTAGCAGATTTGCCGATTCCCGGCAGCGAAACTCCGCCGGAAATCGGGGAGCGATGGGAATGACGCGCTAGCCTCCGTTGGGACGGACGGTAACAAACAACTGGTTGTCGTCACGCCGGATCAGCAGAGCCACGCTGCGGGATTTTTCCAGCGGGGCCAGCAGTTGATTGAACTGGTCCACCGATTTCACTTCCTGGTTGTTCACCCCGAGTATCACATCTCCGGGCCGGATCCCGGCGCGAGCGGCGCCCCCTTGGGCGGCTTCCACCATGACTCCGCCGCTCACTTTCAGCTCCCGCCGCTGCTCCGGAGTCAGGTCGCCGACCACCAGCCCGAGCCGGTTCGGCGCGGCCCCCTGAGGCTTGCCCTTGCGTCCCTGGCGGGATGCGGGCTTTTCGTCGGGAGTCTCCCCTACTACCACGGTCAAATCCTTCGTCATGCCCTTGCGCCAGACTTGAGTCCCCACTTTGGAGCCCGGCTTGGTGGCGCTGACGATGCGGGGCAAATCACCCGAACTGTTCACCGGCTTGCCGTCGAACTTCAGAATGACGTCGCTGGCTTCGATGCCCGCCTTGTCCGCGGGACCGCCTTTCTCCACGGAATTCACCAGCGCCCCCATGGGCTTCGTCAAGCCGAAGGACTCCGCCAACTCCTTGGTCACCTCCTGGATCACCACGCCGATGCGGCCGCGGCTCACTTTTCCGGTGGCCCGCAGTTGCTGCTGCACATCCATGGCCACGTCAATGGGGATGGCGAAGGACAGCCCCATGAAGCCGCCGGTCCGGCTATAGATTTGAGAATTAATCCCCACCACCTCGCCTTGCAAATTAAACAGCGGGCCCCCGGAATTTCCGGGATTGATGGCCACGTCGGTCTGGATGAAGGGCACCAGGTTTTCCTGGGGCAAGGAGCGGCCCTTGGCGCTGACGATCCCCGCGGTCACGGAATTCTCGAAACCGAAAGGCGAGCCGATAGCCACCACCCATTCCCCCACTTTAAGCTTGGCGGGATCTCCCAGGGTCACCTTGGGAAGCCCGGTGGCTTCGATCTTGAGCACCGCCACGTCGGTGCGCTTGTCGCTGCCGATGACCTTGGCCTTGAATTCCCGCTTGTCGGTGAGACGGACGGTGATTTCGTCGGCGGCTTCCACCACGTGAGCATTGGTCAAGATATAACCATCGGCGCTGACGATGAAGCCCGAC
>JAHFQX010000076.1:0-473 GCA_023259135.1 Betaproteobacteria bacterium
GCCAAGCTGGCCCGCAAACTGGAAATCAAGCTCAGTGAAAAGCTCGGCACGCTCGGCCCCGGCGGAATCTCGGCGGACCCCAAGCGAGCGGCCATCGCCGCCGCCATGGAGCGGGCTCAAAGGCAGCGGGCGGCGGCGACTCCTGTTGAGCATCGCAGTAATGAATGACAGCATCCTGTCGCCGTTCGTGAAAGTTGCCCGTCATTTTTACGACCTTCGATAAAATGTCGCCAAGCTCTCCTAGGAAAACCCCGCCCAGCCGACGCATGAGCGCCGCCCGGCGCCGGGAGATTTTCGCCCGACTGAAACAGGCCAACCCAAGCCCCCGCACCGAACTGGTTTACGACACTCCCTTCCAGTTGCTGGTGGCGGTGATTCTCTCCGCCCAGGCCACCGACAAGGGGGTCAACCGGGCCACCGCGGAGTTATTCAGGATCGCTCCCACGCCGGACAAAATGCTGGCCCTGGGGGTG
>JAHFQX010000076.1:483-5792 GCA_023259135.1 Betaproteobacteria bacterium
GGACTGGAACGCCGCATCCAAAGCATCGGCCTATACCGCACCAAGGCCAAGAACATCATCGCCACCTGCGAGCGGCTGCTCGCTGGCCATGGCGGAGCGGTCCCCCGCGACCGGGAGACCCTGGAAGCGCTGCCGGGGGTCGGCCGCAAGACCGCCAACGTGGTGCTGAACACGGCTTTCGACGAACCCACCATCGCCGTGGACACTCACATCTTCCGGGTGGCGAACCGCACCGGACTGGCGCCGGGCGCCACTCCCCTGGCGGTGGAACGCAAGCTGCTCGACAACGTCCCCGCCGAATACCGCCAGGACGCCCATCATTGGCTGATCCTGCACGGCCGCTATGTGTGCAAGGCCCGCAAGCCCGACTGCCCCGCTTGCCTGATCCGGGATCTGTGCGGCTACCCCGACAAGACTCCCGCCGCGACGGGCGTTCCAGCGGCCTCTGGAAAGAGGAACAGCAGCGATGTTTAATCCCAGCCGGGGCGAGGTGCGGCAATTCTTCCGCACGGTCTACCGCAAGCATCGGGAGCGCCAGCCCTTGAGTCCGATCGAGAGCATGGCGCTGGAGATCATCCTGGAGCACCCCGAGTATCACGGCGCGCTGGGGGACGCAGAACGGCAGTTGGAGCGAGACTATCCGCCGGAAGCGGGGGAAGCCAACCCCTTCCTGCACTTGAGCCTGCATCTGGCGGTGGCCGAGCAACTTTCCATCGATCAGCCGCCGGGCTTGCGCCAAGGGCTGGCCCGCCTGCAAACCCAAATCGGGGATCGCCACGGGGCACTGCACGGCATCATCGAATGCCTGGGAGAAACGCTATGGCGGGCTCAGCGAGACAATAGCCCGCCGGACACGGCGTATTACCTGGAATGTCTGGAGCGCCGCGGCTGCCGGTAGACGGCCGCGGCGCAAGCCCGATCAGTACTTGACGAACAAGCCTCGCTGGACAGCGAAGTACGCCGCCAAGTTGGCCAAGTCTTCGCCGCTCAAGCCCGCAACTATCCCGGCCATGATCGGATCCTTGCGAGCGCCGGATTTATAATCCTTCAGCGCCTTGAGCAGATAATCTTCCTTTTGTCCCGCCAGCTTGGGGAAATCCGGAGCCGTGCTGTTGCCATCGGCGGCGTGGCAACTGGCGCATACTTCAGCGGTTTTCTTCTTGCCCGCTGCCGGGTCGGCGGCTTGGACCGCGCCGGCGGCGAAGATAACGGCGACGGCCCATCCCATCGAAATTAATTTGCGCTTCATTGGCTGTTTTCCCTCGGTCACTTGGCCGCCGCGTAATAGGCGGCCAGGTCTGCCATGTCCTGATCGCTCAGGCTGCCGGCGATTCCCCGCATGCTGGGATGGTTGCGAGCCCCCGAGCGGTACGCCGTGAGAGCCTTGACGATATAGGCTTCGTGCTGCCCGCCCAGCTTGGGCACCGAGTAAACCTCCGGGTAGGCGGTCCGGTAGCTGTCGATCCCGTGGCAACCGGCGCACATGCCGCTTTTCTCCCGCCCCGCCACGGGGTCCCCGGCCGCATAAAGGGGCGAAGTTAACACTACGCAGCCCACCAGGACGGCGCCCATCAAGCCGGATTTCATGAGTTTCCTTCCGATGCAGTAAGCAAAAACCCGTGCACTTTACTGCGTGCACTTTACTGAATAGGGCCGTTCCCGGTCAATCCGGATCGGATCATCCCTAGCAGCCGGTGGTCCGGGGGAACCCTTGCTCGTGGGCGGCTTTGCCCCGCGCAAAAATCCATCCATTTCATGACTGGGCGGAGCGGTATCAGGCTGGTGTGGGCCTCAAGAAAGGGGAACGGTCTCGCCGTGACCGGGAACGGTCGCATTCCAGCCCAGGCGTTGCCGAATAAGCGCGGCGAATTGGGCGGCGGTATCGGCTTCGCCATGCACCACGTAGACGGCCCGGGGCGGGCGGAAATGGTCCAGCCAGCTCAGCAAGGCCGCCTGATCGGCATGGGCCGAGAGCCCGCCGATGGTATAGATTTTGGCCCGTACCGGCACGGAATCGCCGAAAATCCGCACCGCCTTGGCGCCGTCCACCAGACGCCGCCCCAAGGTTCCCGCTGCCTGAAACCCGGTGATCAGCACCGCGGATTCCGGGCGGGGCAGGTTATGGCGCAAATGGAATTTGATGCGGCCCGCATCGCACATGCCGCTGGCGGAAATGATCACGGCGCCGCCCCGCAGCGTGTTCAGCGCGATGGATTCTTCCACCGTCTGGGTAAACTGAATCCGTAGCTTGCCCTCGTGACCCCGCAGCCAACTCAGGGCAGCGGCGGCATCCTGGTCCAACAAGGCGCCGTGCTTGAGCGTGATGGCGGTCGCGGCGTAAGCCAGCGGCGAATCCACGTAAACCGACGGCGTTCCGATCCGCCCTTCGCGGGACAACTGCGCCAACAGGTAAAGCAGATCCTGAGTGCGGCCGACGCTGAAAGCCGGCACGATGACATTCCCGCCGCGGGACAGGGCTTCGTTCAGGGCGCCCACCAATTCACTCACGGTATCGGCCATGGATTTGTGCAGCCGATTCCCATAAGTGGATTCCACCAGCAACACATCGGCTTCCGTCACCGGCGTCGGGTCCCGCATCAGGGGATGGCCGGGCTGGCCCAAGTCCCCGGAAAACACCAGCTTGCGGGTCTTGCGGCCTTCGGTGACCCACACTTCGGCGATGGCCGATCCCAGAATATGGCCCGCGTCCCGAAACACGCAGCGCACCCGGGGATGGGGAACGAAGGGCACGTCGTAGCCCGCCGGCCGCAGCCGCTTCAAGCATTCCTTGGCCTGATTCACCGTATAGAGCGGAGCGGCGTCGCCGCGCCCGCCCTTGCGACGCTCGTGCCGGCGCCGATTTTCCCATTCGGCCTCCTTCTCCTGAATATGCCCGGAATCGGGCAGCATCACCTCCAACAGATCTCTGGTGGCCGGGGTGGCGTAAATCGGTCCCCGGTACCCCATCGCCGTCAGCCGCGGCAGCAGCCCGGAATGGTCGATGTGGGCGTGGGTCAGCAGCACGAAATCCAGGCTTCGCAAGTCCCAGGCGAGGGCTTGGCGGTTTTTTCGATCGGCCTCCGACCCGCCCTGAAACAATCCGCAATCCACCAGAAAGCGCAGTCCCTCGGCTTCCACCGAATAGCAAGACCCCGTCACCTCCTTGGCGGCGCCGAGGAAGCTCAGCCTGATCGTCATCTGCTTCCCCTCAGCATGCTTCGAGGGTCTCCAGGGTCCGCCGGGCCAGCAATTCCAATTCCGCTTCGGAGATGCTGTACGGTGGCATGAAATAAACCGTTTTTCCCATGGGGCGCAACAACAGCTCCCGCTGCGCGGCCTGGGCGGCGAAGTGCCGGGAAAATTCGGGATGGTCGCTGTCCACCTCGAAAGCCCAGATCATTCCCGTGTTGCGGAAATTCCGCACTCGAGGGTGGTGAGCAAGCGGCTCACACGATTCATTCAGATACGCCGCCTTGCGCCGGTTGACGGCCAGCACGTCGTCCTCTTCGAAAATATCCAATACCGCCAGGGCGGCGCGGCACGCCAGTGGGTTGCCGGTATAGGAATGAGAATGGAGAAAGCCGCGGGCCACATCGTCGCCATAGAAAGCCGCGTAAATCGCATCGGTGGCCAACACCGCCGACAGCGGCAGATAGCCCCCGCTGATCCCCTTGGATAGGCACAGCAAGTCCGGTCGGATGGCGGCTTGCTCGCAGGCGAACATCGTGCCGGTGCGGCCGAACCCCACCGCGATTTCGTCGGCGATCAGGTGAATGCCGTAGCGGTCGCACAGCCGCCGGGCCAGCTCCAGATAACGGGGATGGTACATCGCCATGCCGCCGGCCCCTTGCACCAAGGGCTCCAGGATCAAGGCGGCGAGTTGCCGATGATCCCGCTCCAGCCGCGCTTCCAGAGCCGCGGCGCAGCGCTCGGCAAAGGCTGGGGGAGATTCTCCCGGCTCGGCCAACCGCCCATCCGGCGTCGGCACGGTATCGTTCCGCCGCAACAGCGGGGCATAGGTATCCTTGAACAACGCCACGTCGGTCACCGACAAGGCCCCCAGGGTTTCGCCATGGTAGCCGTTGGCGAGGCACAGAAAACCGGTCTTGTCCGCTGCCCCGGTGTTGCGCCAATAGTGAAAGCTCATCTTCAAGGCAATTTCCACCGCCGCCGCCCCGTCGGAAGCGTAAAAACAATGACCCAAGCCTTTCGGCGCCAGGCGAGAGAGTCGCTCCGATAAGGCCACCACCGGCTCGTGGGTGAACCCCGCCAGCATGATGTGCTCCAAACGATCCAACTGATCCCGCAGCGCTCCGTTGATGCGGGAATTGCAGTGACCGAACAGATTGACCCACCAGGAACTGACGGCGTCCAGGTAACGGCGGCCATCGTAATCATAGAGCCACGTCCCCTCGCCCCGGGCAATGGGGATAAGGGGGTGGCGCTCGTGAGCCTTCATCTGGGTGCAGGGATGCCAGACCGCGGCCAGGGATCTTTCGAGTAGTTTTTGATTATTCATCGGACGAAAAAAACGTCGGGCACTGCGTCGCGCAAGGGACGGGAGTCCCGTCGTCCCGGCGGTAGAATGGTAACATTAAGCGTTGATCACCAGCTTACAGGGAAACGATATGGCAGGACATAGCAAATGGGCGAACATCCGCCACCGCAAGGCGGCGGTGGACGCCAAGCGGGGCAAGATCTTTACCCGCCTCATCAAGGAAATCACCGTCGCCGCCAAAATAGGCGGGGGCGATCCGGACTCCAACCCGCGGCTGCGGCTGGCCATGGACAAAGCCTTCGAGGCCAACATGCCCAAGGATAACGTCGAGCGCGCCATCAAGCGGGGCACCGGCAGCCTGGAGGGAGTCCACTACGAGGAAGTCCGCTACGAAGGCTACGGCATCAACGGAGTGGCGGTCATCGTGGACTGCCTCACCGACAACAAAGTCCGCACCGTGGCGGACGTGCGCCATGCTTTCAGCAAATACGGCGGCAACCTGGGCACCGACGGCTGCGTCGCTTATCTTTTCAAGCACTGCGGACAATTGCTGTTCGCCCCCGGAACCAGCGAAGACCGGATCATGGAAGCGGCTCTGGATGCGGGAGCCGATGACGTGATCGCCAACGACGACGGCAGCATCGAAGTCCTGACGGACCCGACCCAATTCATGGAGATCAAAGCCCGGCTGGAAAAAGCCGGGCTCAAGCCGGAGGTGTCGGAAATCACCATGCGCTCCGACTCCGAGATCGTGCTGACCGGCGACGACGCGGCGCGCATGCAGAAGCTATCGGATGCGCTGGAAAATCTG
>JAHFQX010000076.1:5802-6268 GCA_023259135.1 Betaproteobacteria bacterium
TTACACCAACGCGGCCTTGGAAGAATAATCCCATTGGTCCGCTCAGAGAAGAAAGGGGGGCGATGGCCACCCTTTGCCGGTCAAGCCGGAAAAACAGGAGAGTCCTACCTCAAGCCAGCGAGATATTCCGCTACGGCCTTGATTTCCCGGTCGGTCATCCGGGCCGCGATGGCCTGCATCATGCCCGCCGGATCATTGGCCCGCTCGCCGGAGCGGAACGCCTGCAACTGAGCCAGCACATAATCGGGATGCTGTCCCGCCAGCCGCGGATATTGGGCGGGAATTCCGGCGCCGCTGGGAGAATGACACGCGGTGCAAGCCGCCACGCCCGAAGCCGCGTTGCCGCCCCGGAAGATTTTTTGGCCCAGGGCCACCAGTTCCTTATCCTTGGCGACGCCGGATTTGGGGGCCTGGGAACTAAAATAGGCGCCGAGATTTTTCATGTCCTCCGGACTCAGGGCAGCGG
>JAHFQX010000037.1 GCA_023259135.1 Betaproteobacteria bacterium
GGCTGGGCTTGCGCCAGAGCTATCGCAACCCTATCGGCGATTTCGATGCCTCGGGCGGCTATGATCGCAGAACCATCACCAGCGACTTCGGGGAAGACGTGTTGAACGCATTCACTGTAGGGGCGACCAACGCTTCGGGCGACAGTCGCTGTCGGCCAACGCCAACCTGACTACCAACGAACAGCGCAACCTTATGCAGGATTCCCGGCTGCTTCACCTCAGCGCCCGTCATGCCTACCGTCCCTCGGACCAACTGACCATCGACAGCGATGCCAACCTGACCCGCAACCGCTTCAATCTCCAGTCCGGTCCCAACCGCACCGAAGTCAAGCAATTGAGCAGCTTCGGTGTCTGGCGTCCCAGCGAGCGGCCCATGACGGTGACCGCGGGACTGCGGGCATTCGGCTTCTCCAATGCCAGCGGCGGCAATTTCACCGATACCGACTCCCTTAATCTGAATGCCGGGCTGAATTACGATTTTTCCCGCAACCTGAGGGGCTCGGCCGGCGGTAACGTGAACAAGACCGGAGCGAATGTCACCACCAACCAGACCGGGATCCTCGCCTATCAGGCCGATCCTCGCCCGCTGGCGAATTTTACGTACAACTGGGGAGCCAACGGGTCTGTCTCCAATCAAACCGGGGGCGGCGGCAACGAGGGTCAAACCGCGGCGGGGACACTCACCCACTCGGCAATCCGGGGCTTGGCGGATGTTTACGGCGGGGCGATTACCGTCAACCTGTCGCAAGCGGTCAGCGCCCAGGCCGGGATTCAGAGCGCCTCCGGAAACCGGATCAGCCACGGCGGGTCGGTGAGCTGGGGCCGGTCCTGGGACACCAGCCAGGCTTATCTGAGCCTGAGCGCCAGCGATTCCCGGGCTTGGTCGGGCGAGCAGAGCGTCTTCCAGCTTATCAACCTGCAGGCCACTCTGAACTCGGTGCTGACCCGCTACTCCTCCTGGAACGGCAACTTGACGGTGCAGGCCACGCGCCAGCAAACCCCAGCGGTTTTCTTGGCGTCCAGTGCCGGCACCGGAGGATTCACCGTCAGCACTTCCGGCAATCTGAGCTATGTTCACTCCAGGGTTTTCGGGGTGCCGCGGCTGAGCCTGACTTCCAATTTGCGGTCCAACGCCACCCAGTATTCCCGTCTCGAGGGCAATCTCGGAGCGACGCCCAACCAGGAGACCTGGGCGTGGGATAATCGTCTGAGGTACCAAATCGGCAGGACCTATGTGGAGTTGCGGGGAGAGCTGGCCAATATCAACGGGCGGGATCAGTCACTGCTCTTTTTGCAACTGCGCCGGGATATCGGATTCTAGGAAACAAGGCGGCTATTCAAAGCGAGGGCAATATGTTCGTCAGGAGAAAAGCAATAACAAAGGCTGGAAAATTGGGGGTTGTGTTGCTTGCGGCGCTGGGGCTGGTGATGGATCCGCCCGTGGCGCAAGCCGAATACGGCGATGTGGTGATCAACAATTATTCGGATGCGGCGGGGATGCGGCCGGTAATCTTTCCTCATTGGTTTCACCGGGTGCGTTTCCGCTGCAAAGTATGTCATGCCGATTTGGGCTTCAAGTTCAAGGCGGGGGGCAATGAGATCAACATGGTGAAGATCATCGACGGGGAATACTGCGGCGCTTGCCACAATGGCGAGATCGCCTGGTCCGTGGAAAACTGCAACCTGTGCCATTCGGCTAAGCCCGGAACGCCTACCCAGGTCCACGAGAGCACCACGCAAAGGCTGGTTTCGCCATCCGCTCCGGCGAAGCAATAGGGAGGCAAGCGATGAAAACCAATCCGATCATTTTGGCGGGAATCATTTTTGGCGTACTGACGGGTTCGGCCATGACGGCCGAACCCAGCCGGGGGAAAGCGGTTTACGAATCGAACTGCATCGCCTGCCACGGCACGGGGGTGGCCGGGGCCCCCAAAGTAGGGGATAGCGGAAGATGGAGTGTGCGGATCAAATCCGGCATGGCCGCTCTTTACGCCAGCGCCATTAAAGGCAAGAGCGCCATGCCGCCCAAGGGGGGAAACCCGGCCCTGAGCGACGACGACATCCGGGCAACGGTGGATTATATGGTTGCCCAGTCCGGAGCCGGGAAACCGTCCCCCGCGGCCTCGACCGCCAAACCGGCGGCGGCTAAGGGAGCGGCACCGGTCGAGAAAGCCGAGATTTCCAGGCCGGATCCGGTAGGCGCCGCGGTGACGACAGCGGCTCCGCTTGTGCCTCCGGCCATGGCGGCATCCGAGGTCAACCGCTTCAACCGTTTGCTGATGCCGGTGGGCCGGCGCCACCCGCCGCCCGCCGAGGATGGCATCCACGACCCCTCCAACGATGCCACCCATGTCCTGCAACCCCCCTTGGACGCTTACACCGGATTTCCCCCTGGTCCGGCGGGGAATGGGGTCGATTGGGTGAAAACCCTGGAGCAGGGAAAAATCAAGCCACGCTACGACCGGAAGGACCCGAACGCGGCGCCGGTGGTGATGGATCTGAATATCGTGCGTGAAGTCAAGGGGTCGATGCCGGATGTGGTCTATCCGCATAAGCAGCATACCGAATGGCTGGATTGCTCCAACTGCCATCCGGCGATTTTCATTCCTCAGAAGGGGGCCAATCAAATTAGCATGGCGCAAATCCTGCTCGGCCAGAAATGCGGCGTGTGCCACGGCAAGGTGGCGTTTCCGGTGTCGGAATGCCGGCTGTGTCATTCGAAAAAGAAACCCATGGGGGTGGCCCAGACCGGAAAGAACTGAGGACGGCTTTCACTGTCGAATTTCGAGGGCCGTGAGGGAGTTTGCCGATCGGTCTTTATTCAATAACCAGCTAGGATGCGCCCAAACGCTCCACCTTTCTCAACTGCCGGATTTAAACAAGTATGCTAAAGCGGGTAACGGGTTTCCTGGCGCAATTCGCCATTCTGCTGGGCGCGTGTACTCTGTTCGCGTACGGCCAGCCTTCGCCCGCCGATGGGCTGCCGGCGACCCAGGAACAAGTCGGCAAGCGCTTGACCGCGGTGGGCACGCTGATTGAACGCTCCTCGGCCGCCAGGCAGATCGAGGTCAGCGGCGTCGCGGAAGCGGCGGCACGCCGCAACGACGCCCGGGAATTGCACCGCAGGGCTGAAGAGGCTTACCGCGCCGCAAACTACGGCAAGGCCACGGAGCTTTTGGCCGAGGCCAGCAAAAAACTGTTCGAGGGAGTGCGGCTCGCCGCTCCGGAACAAGTGACCGGGCAGAAACAGCGGGGGGATTTCGAGGCCCGGCTCGCCAGCGTGCGCGCCTTGCAAACGGCCCTCAAAAATATCATTCTTGAAAAAAAGGCGGAAACCCAGGGTAAGGAAAGCGTCGCCCGAATCGAGTCCATCGCCGCCGCGGCGGCGCGGCTTGAGCAAGCCGGAAAAATCGACGAGGCTCGGGCCCTGTTGGACCAGGCTTACTTAGTCGCCAAAGTGGCGATCGAAGGGTTGCGGCGAGGCGACACCCTGATCCGCAGCTTGAAGTTCGAGTCCAAGGAAGAGGAATACCGGTACGAAATCGATCGCAACGACACCCACCAAATGCTGGTCAAAATGTTGCTTGAGGAAAAACGGGCCGCCGGCAGCGTGGACGCTATGGTGAGGATTCATGTGGACGAGGCGTTGAAACTGCGCGGGGTTGCCGAGGAATCCGCCGGCCAGGGGGATTACGAGAACGCCATCAAGATGCTGGACCAATCCACCGGTGAACTGGTCCGGAGCATCCGGCGCGCCGGCATCTATATCCCGGGCTAAGGGCTTGAATAAATCGTCGCGGGCACGCCCAGATGCGAGGCGCGAGGGAGCAACGAGGCAGCGGAGGTCCGTGACAGCAAGGCTTGTCGCGGCAATTCTGGCCATGGGTCTTGCCGCCGGCGGTGCGGCGGAGCAGCGCCAATGGCCCCCCCTCAACAATGATGGCGTCCATGACCCAGCCTCTCCGGCCGTCAAGCTGCTGCAAGACCCTGCCGAAGCGCTTTCCAAGCTCCCTCCGGACACCACCGGGAACCAAGTGCGTTGGGTCGAGGCGCTGGAAAAGGGCTCTATCAATCCACGCACCAACGTTTTTCCCGAGACCAAGGTCACCGTGTTGGACCTGGATGTTTTCCTGAGCCTCAGAGGCGGGATGCCCATCGTGCGTTTTCCCCACCGCCAGCATACGGAGTGGCTGGATTGCGCCAATTGCCATGAGCACTTGTTCAAATCCAAGGCCGGAGCCAACAAGTTCAGCATGTTCCAGATACTCCAGGGAGAGCAATGCGGCGTATGCCATGGGGCGGTGGCGTTTCCGTTGACCGAGTGCAACCGTTGCCATAGCGTGCCCCATGCCGGATTCGACCATAGCCGGCAGACCGGTAAGCAGGACTGACTAAGGAGGCGTGGGTGCGCCCTCCGGTATTGTTGCTGACGACCCTGTTGGGAATCCTGCTGGCCCTTTCCGGCGCCCCGGCCGGAGCCGAGTATGGAGACGTGGTGCTCAACAAGCGCGCGGAAAAGGAAGGGGTGCGCCCAGTGGTCTTCCCCCACTGGTTCCATCGCATTCGTTTCCGCTGCAAGGTGTGCCACAACGAACTGGAATTCAAGATGCGGGCCGGGGCTAACGACGTGCTCATGGCGGATATCCTGGACGGGAAGTTTTGCGGCATGTGCCACAATGGACGGATCGCCTGGGGCCCGGAAAATTGCGATCTCTGCCATTCCGGCAAACCCGGTTTGCCCACCGGCATTTTGGGGGGGCACGGAACTTCCGGGCCGGGGCGTTGGTAGCGTTCTTTCAAGGAGCGGGAGTGCCGCGGCTAAGGCGATGGGCGACAGGCTGGCTGGCTATAACCCTCGTGCTGGGTTGCGGGGGGTGCGGGGCGCTCTTGGAAATGGCCCAAGACGCCGGCGCCGATGCGGCCAGCGATCCAGGGAGGGGGAGCGAAACCTTTGTTACCTGGCTGACGATCACCGGCGGGAACTTCGGGGGCGACCTGACCCCCGCAGGCAAGCTGGAGAAATCCGGGGGGCCGGCGTACGTTCATTTTGTTTTTCCCTTGGCGGTGGCCGCTCGAGGGGCCGACGTATACATAGCGGATGCCGGCTTGGGCAAGCTGTTCCGCTACGATTTATCGACCCATACCTTGTTTGCTTTTTCCGGCGCCCGGGCCGAGGCCGGGGTGCGGTTGCAGGTGGGGCTGGACCGCAGCGTCTACGTGCTGGATTCCCGCGGTCGGCGGGTGCAGCGATTCAATCGGGACGGGCGGCTGCTGCAAGTCCATGAGGATGATGGAAACCTGGGAGAGCCCGCGGACTTGGCGTTGGATACGGAAACAGGGGAAGTGCTGGTGGCGGACTCCCTGTTCAATCGGTTGCTGGCGTATCGTCCGGCAGGCCGTTTTTCCCGTCTGGTTTTACCCAAGGGAGAACCCCTGGGCAAGGTCACCGGGCTGGCGGTCGGTCCCGACGGGTTCTATGTGCTGGATTCCGGGACCCGCCGCATCGTGGTCATGGATCGCCTGGGGGGGATACTTTATATTCTTGGCCAAGGAGATTTGGTGGACCCGGTGGAAATCGCGGCGGATCGGGGTAACCGGACCTATGCGTTGGAGCGTAGGACCAATACCATCAAGGTGTTCGCGGGCCGCCGACTCGCCGCCGAGATCGCCGGCACGCCGGTCCCCGCGGGGCCGTGGGCGATCCGGGACATCGCCACCGACGAGAGTTTTTTGTACTTGGCCAACGGCCCCGGCGCGAGAATCGAGGTATTAAGGATAATGCGAGGTCCCAGGGCCCCATGAGGCGAGCGTATGGAAAGCCGTTTGGCTGCCCGACCCGCGCGATCAGCGGTTATTCCGCCCGTGGCCGGGTGGCGGGAATGGTGGTGACATTGGCGCTGGCGGGTTGCGCCGCCGGCACGGGCGGCGGCGTACTGCATTACCACGTCGAGGAGGGAAAGGAAGCGCAGCGGGTCATGTGGCCGGCCCCTCCCGAGGTGCCGCGGTACATGTATGCCGGCGAGCTGACCGGAGAAAGCAATTTCAAGAGCCTGGACGATGAGCGCCGCAAGGGCTTGCAAGGGCTGTTCAACTGGGTTGTCGGGCTGTTCGAGTCGCAGCCCGTCGAAGTGGTGCTGCAGCGGCCGCAGAGCGGGGCCATCGACGAGCAGCGGGGCAGAATTTACGTCACCGACGTAAGCCGGCAAGGGGTCTACGTTTTCGACCAAAAACAAGGGCGCCTGCTGCTATGGGAGTATGCGCGCGGCTTCAGGCGCTTCGTTGCGCCCATTGGGGTGGCTCTCGGAGCAGAAGGCGAAGTGCTGGTCTCGGATGCCGAACTGGGCATGGTAGTCAGGCTGGACCAGGAGGGCAACTTTGTCGGGACCATCGGCGAGCGGCTGCTCAAGCGGCCTACCGGGCTGGCCCGGGATCCCGCCCAGGGTCTGGTATTCGTCGCCGATACCTATGCCCATGACATCAAGGTGTTCGACGACGCGGGGCGGCTGCTCAAGGTTATCGGACACCGCGGCGAGGGTCCCGGCGAATTCAACTTTCCGACCCATCTGGCGTTCGCCAACGGCGAGTTGTACGTGACCGACACTTTCAACAACCGGATTCAGGTTTTCAGCCGGGAAGGCGATCTGTCGCGCCGCTTCGGCCAGCGCGGGCTGTATGTGGGAAACCTGGTTCGCCCCAAGGGGGTCGCGGTGGACGATGAAGGCAACGTCTATGTGGTGGAATCGTATTACGATCACTTGCTGGTGTTCAATGCCGCCGGTCAATTTCTGCTGGGCATCGGCGGCACCGGCCAGGTCGCGGGCAAATTCTTCCTGCCGGCCGGCGTGTGGATAGACCAGCACAACCGAGTATTCGTGGCCGACATGTTCAACGGCCGGGTGGTTATTTTTCAGTTCCTGGGGGGCACCGGTGGCTAGACGTCGGTGGGCGGCGTGGGGGACGATCGCGGGTTTTTGCTTGGCGATTGGCCTGCTGTTGCCGGTCGCCGGCTCCCTGTTTGCCGCCAAGGTAGCCGACGTTCGGGGAACCAAGCATAACCTGTCGAGCACCGGACCGGGAACGGTCAAAGCGGTTTCCGAGACTCAGGTCTGTGTGTTCTGCCACACACCCCACGGAGCCACCGCGGGGGTTGCCCCGCTTTGGAATCGGTCTCTCTCCACGCAGACCTATACGGTTTACACTTCTTCATCATTGGATGCCAATGCCATACAGGGCTCCCTGGATCAGCCGGGGGGAAGTTCCAAGCTATGTTTGTCCTGTCACGACGGGACCCTGGCGATCGGCAACGTGAACGTGCTTAACGGCCAGGGGGGCAGCCCTGGCGCGGTTTCCGTCGGCATGACCGGAACCGATGCGGGAGGCGTGATGCCGGGGGGAAGCGGCGGATCGACGGGCTTCACTCGCAACCTTGGCGCGGATTTGACTAACGACCACCCC
This sequence comes from Betaproteobacteria bacterium, assembly GCA_023259135.1. Lineage (GTDB taxonomy): Bacteria > Pseudomonadota > Gammaproteobacteria > Burkholderiales > JAHFQX01 > JAHFQX01. The sequence continues at coordinate 7,456 of JAHFQX010000037.1, forward strand.
ATTTCCGTCACCTACACCGGGACCCTGGCCACCCGCGACGGAGAGCTGCGCCCAGTGGACGGCAACCAGCAGTGGCCCGCCGGGGTCGGCGACACCATCGGCGTGCGTAGTTCCGGATACAAGCCGGCAGTGCCGTTGGAGCCCACCGGCGCGGGCGGATTCGGCCAACTGCAATGCGGGACTTGCCATGATCCCCACCTCCGGGATACCGCCGAGGCCACCATCGGCCCGCAAAAATTTCTTCGCCACAACCGCTTCCAGGAAGGGACCCCAACCAATACCTACAGCGCCAGCAACGACCAGATCTGTCTTGCTTGCCATGACAAGAACCAGGGCAGCGGCACGTGGGCCAACTCGGCCCATGCCAATTCCAACGCGGCGGACGAAATCTACAAGAACTCGGGGACGCCCAACCCGACGGCGTTGCGCGAGTTCCCGGCCAATATGCCGACGTGGAAAGCCGCTTGCCTCAACTGCCACGATACCCATACCGCCCAGGGAGCCAAGCGGCTGCTGCGGGAAGGCACCGACAGCGTCTCCAACCCGAAGCAAGGGGGCAATCCGGCGCTGGAGGAAACCTGCTACCAATGCCACAGCGGCGCAGCCGAAAGCATCCTGACTTCGGTGACCCAGGTTCCCAACATCAAGAACGACTTCCTGCTGGCCCGGCGCATGCCCATCACCGGCGCCGAGACCCATGATATCGGCGGCAATTTCGACGACAGCGCCATAGGGGGCAGCGCCGCCAACTGCACCACAACGAGCAACAAATGCGGCAAGGATTTTCTTGAATCCCGGGACAGATTGGGGGCCAGCGGCCTGTTGTCGAACCGGCACGCCGAATGCACCGATTGCCACAACCCCCACCGGGTGCTGAAGAACCGCTGTTTCAACGGCATGAACAGCACCCATGCCAGCAATCCGGATCTGGCCTGCACCAGCGGCGGCAATTTTCCGGCCAGCCCGAGCAGCGTGGATGCGGCGGGAACCCACAGCCACACCGATGCGGCCGGGTATGCCCACAGCAACATCGCTTCGGGGGTGCTGCGCGGCGCCTGGGGAGTGGAGCCCAGCTACGGTTCGGCGTCGTTCCAATCGCTGCCCAGCGGCTACACGGTGAAACGGGGCGATCCGGGGACCAGCCTCGCCAGCGACGTGGGGCAACCCTACGTGACCCGGGAGTATCAGATTTGCCTGAAGTGCCATTCGGACTACGGTTACTCGGACAACAACACCTACCCCACCGGTAACCGGCCCAATCTGGGCTACACCGGCGGCACGCCGAACCCTACCAATAACCTGACCCAGTACACCAACCAGGCGAAGGAATTCCAGGCGCCGGCCGCCCACCAGGGCGAGGTCACCACCGCCGATTCCGGAGCCGCGGCGGCATACTCCACCAACAACCACCGTTCCTGGCACCCGGTGATAAGCAGCACCGGACGCACCCCTGCGATACGCGGTGGATTGAGTGCCAACAATTGGAGTCTGCCGTGGCGCAACGCCGTCGGCACCCAGACCCTATACTGCACCGACTGCCACGGTTCGAACGTCGCCTCCGCGACCTCGGTGATTCCGGACGGCGGCGAGAACGGCAATCCTTGGGGGCCCCACGGCTCGAACAACAATTTCCTGCTGAAAGGGGTATGGGACAACGCCACCGGCAGCGGGCAGTCGGCAACCGGGCTATGTTTCAAATGCCACAGCTACACGATCTACGCCACGAGAGCCGACACGCGCACCGGCTTCTGGCTGACCGATATCGGCAAGGACGGACATTCGCACCACGCCGACAAGATCGGCCGGATGCGCTGCAACTGGTGTCACGTGGCCGTGCCCCATGGCTGGAAGAACAAAGCCTTGCTGGTGAATTTGAACGACGTCGGCCTCGAGGGAGGACTGGCCGCCGGCACCCAGGTGCGCAACAACACCACGGCGGCCTACAACCGGCAGCCGTATTACATGAATGCCATTAACAAGGTGATAACCTTCAGAGCGAGCGGCCAATGGACCGCGGCGAGCTGCGGCTCGGCCGGCGCGCCGGGCAACGGGCAGTCCGGCCGCAACTGGATGCGCGATAGCAACGAGAATTGCACCAACCCGCCGTGATGAATGGCTTCGATGGCACGGAGTTCATGGGCCAGACCGTGAAGCCGCCTGACAACCCGTCGGTCATGGGACGCGGCGCGCCCCGTGACTTGCGAATTTCCCGATTGCAGCGGGCCCTGGGCGCTCTCGCTTCCCTGAAACTCACGCTGGCGATCCTTGCCGCCCTGGGGGGCGGGACGATGGTGGCCTATCTGTCCGAGGCGCGGACCACCTGGGCGCTGGTGCTGCCCCTGGCCGCTTTCTCGGTGAACCTGGCCGCGGCGGTGGCCACCAACCCGGTGTTTCGGCGCCAGACGGCCCTGCTGATGTTTCATTTGGCGTTGATCGCCATCGTCCTGCTGATCGCGGTGGGGCGGCTCACTTACCTCAAGGGCCAGTTGGAGCTGGCCCAAGGGCAGGTTTTCGACGGCCAACTGACCCAGGAGGAAAGCGGGCCCTGGCACCCGCGGCGGCTGGATGCCGTGCGTTTCAGCAACCAGGGCTTCACCATCGGCTACGCCAAGGGGATGCGCCGGGCCGCCACCCGCAACCAGGTGGCCTGGACGGCGCCCGATGGAAGGCCGCGGCAGGCGGTGATCGGCGACCAGGACCCGCTGATACTGGAGGGCTACCGTTTCTACACCAATTTCAACAAGGGGTTTGCGCCGGTGTTTGTCTGGCGGCCCCGTTCCGGCGCTTCGCCCCAATTGGGGGCGGTGCATTTGCCGGCGTATCCCTTGCATGAGTACCGACAGGCGCAGGAATGGCAACCGCCGGGGAGTCGAAGCCCGCTGTGGATCATGCTCCGGTTCGACGAGGTGATTCTCGATCCGGAAAAATCCTCCGAATTCCGGTTGCCCACCGAGCACCGGCTCGTGGTGCGGGCGGGAGAGGCGCGGCGGGAGCTCAAGCCGGGGGATGCGATGCACCTGGCGGAAGGCGTTCTGGTCTACCAAGGATTGCGCAGTTGGATGGGCTACACCGTGTTCTACGATTTCACCCTGCCTTGGCTGCTGGCCGCCTGTATTTTGGCGGTAGCGAGCCTGGCCTGGCATTTTTGGCGGAAGTTCTCGGCCCGCCCGTGGAACCCGCCGGTCTCATGACGGAACTACAAGCGCTGTGGGCAGCCCTGGTGCTCTACGTGCTGGCCGGGTCGCTGGCGATTTTCGGCGCCGTTTTGCGGCGCCAGCCCGAGCGCACGGTGCTGATCCTGTTGGTCGCCGGGCTGGCGCTGCATACGGCCGCCATCGTCCTGCGCTGGGAGCGCCTCGGCCACGGCCCCGTCATCACGATGTTCGAAATTCTATCGAGCAACATCTGGAGCCTGCTGCTCGTCTATGCGCTGGCCTATTGGCGCATCCCCGCAATCCGGGCGACGGCGGCGGTGGTGATGCCGATTTTGTTCGTGATGATGGGCTGGCTGCTCATGACCAGCCCGACCGAAGGGCATCTGCCGGCGACTTATCACACCGTCTGGCTCTATATCCATATCGGTTTCGGCAAGGTGTTTTTAGGCGCCGTGCTGGTAGCGGTGGGCATATCGGGGGTCGTGCTGCTGCGGGGGACCGGTTACGGCGGCAAGCGCTTCGCCCGCCTGCCGGATGACAGCCGGCTGGACGAGCTGGCCTACCGATTCATGGCCTTGGGGCTCATTTTCGAATCCCTGATGCTGGTGGCCGGGGCCATCTGGGCTCAGGATGCCTGGGGCCGGTACTGGGCGTGGGACCCCCTCGAAACTTGGGCGTTCATCACTTGGCTGACGCTGGCTTTCGCTCTGCACCTGCGCTTTACCTTGAAAATCCGGCCGCGGACCGGAGCCGTCATGATTGTTGCGGTGTTCGTTTTGGCATTCCTGACCTTCTTCGGCGTGCCGTTCATTTCCACCGCCCCCCACAAGGGGGCCGTCTAGTCATGGCCGGGTTCTGGCGGCTGGCCATTCCGGAAGGGCCGGTCCGGCGCCTGGCGCTGGGCTGGCTGGGGCTGGGGGTCGGGGCGCTGGGCGCATCCACGGTTTTTGGCTTGTGGCTGCTGATTGCCCGCACCCCCTATCTATCCCGCTTGCTGGGAGCGGGAGGAGGGTTCCACACCGCTTTGGTGCTGCATGTGGGGCTTTCGGTGCTGATCTGGTTTCTGGCTTTCGCCTGCCTGTTGTGGACCTTGGCCCAGCATCGCTATCCGAGAGTGGGGTGGGGCGCGTTCGGCTGCTGTGTCGGCGGGGCCCTGCTCATGCTGGGCGCTCCGTGGGTTGGCGGCGGCCGGCCGGTTATGAACAACTACGTTCCGGTGCTCGATTCCCCGCTGTTTCTGGCGGGCCTGGGGTTGTTCGCCGGCGGGGTCGCGTTGCAGGCGGCGGCGACCCTGGTGGGGGGGCTGGGGCGGCGTCCCGGGCAATCCGGCGCGGCGCTGCGGACCGGCCTTTACCTCATGGCGGTCACGGTGCTGGTGGCGATGGTCTCCCTGGGAGCCTCGTGGGCGACGCTGCCGCGGACTTTGCCGGCGCCGGCGTATTTCGAGGCGCTGTTCTGGAGCGCCGGCCATATCTTGCAGTTCGCTTATACCCTGCTGGCGATGGTGGCCTGGCTGTGGATCGGGGGCGCCGCGTATTCCGGATCGCCGTGGGCCCGGCGGGCCGGCGTGGTGCTGTTTGTGCTGACGGCGGTTCCGCTCATGGCCGTGGGATGGATCCATTGGAACTATGCCGTGATTTCGCCGGAATTCCGCACAGCGTTCACCCGCCTTATGTCCTATGCCAGCTGGCCGGCCGCGATGCTCTTGGGGGGAGCGGTGCTGCTGGGTGCGTTGCGGAACAGGGGTCCGGAACCGCGCCAGGCCCGAAGGGGGCTAGGGTTGGCGGTCTGGCTGTTTGTCACGGGCTTGGTCGCAGGAGCGCTGATCCGGGGCGACAACCTGATGGTGCCCGCCCACTACCACGGCGTGATCGGGGCGGTAACGCTTTCGCTGATGGCGCTGACCTACCGGCTGCTGCCGGAGCTCGGCTTTCCGGGACCTGCGCTGCGGGTTGAGTCCTGGCAGCTCCGGAGCTACGGGTGGGGCCTGCTGCTGTGGGTTGTTGGGCTGGCGTGGTCGGGCAGCCAGGGAATCGCCCGCAAGGCGCCGCTGGGGGGACAGCTTCCCGGCGGGTTGGAGGCGGTGGCCATGGGCATGGCCGCGCTGGGGGGAGGAGTGGCGATTGCCAGCGGGCTCGGGTTTTTGGCGCTTATGAGCGCTAGCCTGGTGGGTGGACGAAACGCTATCCTCGGCGTACTGCCGCCGTGGCGGCGCGGCGCGGCGGCAGGCGGGGCCAGAGTCGACCACCGTTTGTTGGCCGCCGTGCTGACCATCGGGTTGATCTTAGCGGGCGGAATCGCGGTGTCACGGGTTTCCGGGTCGGGGCCGAACCGTTGGCCGCCGCCCGACCCGCGGCTGGAACCGGTTCGCCATGCCCAGCGGGCGCGGGAGACGGAGATCGGACAGCGGTTTCAGCAAGCGGTGGCCATGCTTCACGCGAAGCAGTACGAGCATGCCGCCGTGGCGCTGCACCGGGTTCTGGAATTGGCTCCGGCTTTGCCGGAAGCCCACGTCAACATGGGTTTTGCCCTGGTGGGGCTGGAGCGGTACGGGGCGGCCCGGGATTTTTTTATCAGCGCCACCGAACTTCGTCCCATGCAGGTTAACGCCTATTACGGTTTGGCCATCGCCCTGGAAAACCTCGGGGATTTGCTCGGCGCCATGGGCGCCATGCGGACCTACTTGCATCTTGCGCGGCCCGACGATCCCTACCGCCGCAAGGCCGAGGCGGCATTGTGGGAATGGCAGGCGGCCTTGGATGCCGGGAGGCCAAAAACCGCCGCGAATCCGGAAAGATGAATAATCCCGAGACGGGCGAGACCCAACCGATAATGGAGAAAGTTGCTAAAATGCGCGGTTTAACGGTCAAACCAGATGCTTGAGGTGGCGAACCTTGCATGTATCCGCGGTGAGCGGCTGCTATTCAAGGAATTGAGCTTTTCGATCCGGCCCGGGGAGTTGCTGGTGGTGGGAGGGGCCAATGGTTCCGGCAAGACCAGCCTGCTTAGAATGCTTTGCGGACTGCTGCTGCCGGCGGCAGGGGAAATCCGCTGGCAGGGTCGGTCGATGGGTTCGATGCGGGATGTTTATCCGGCAGCCATGATGTACATTGGGCACCCGAACGGCCTCAAGGACGAATTGACCGGACTGGAAAACCTCCGCTTCGCCACCGCGCTTTCCGGAGCTCCGGCGAGCCGGGAGCGGATTCGCCGGGCCCTGGCGCGCATGGGCCTGGGCGAGCGGGAGCTGCTGCCGACCGGATGGTTGTCCCAAGGCCAGAAGCGGCGGACGGCATTGGCCCGATTGCTGCTTTCCGATTGTTCGCTGTGGATTCTGGACGAGCCCTTTACCGCCCTGGACAAGGCGGCCGTCGAGCTGGTTCAGTCCCTGCTGGAGGAGCACCTCCGTGATGACGGGCTGGTGGTGCTGACGACCCACCAGGATTTGGAGGTCGCCGCGCCGCGGTTGCAGCGCCTCCATCTGGCCCAGTAGCGGGGAGCGATGCTCTCCTTGCTCAGGTGGGTGATTGCCCGTGATCTGACTCTGGCGATAAGGCGGCGGGCGGACGTGCTGACGACATTGTTTTTCTTCGTCATCGTCGTCACCCTGTTTCCTTTGGGGGTGGGGCCGGAAATGGATACGCTGCGACGCATGGGGGCGGGGGTGCTGTGGGTTGCGGCGTTGCTTGCCTCGATGCTTTCGCTGGGGCGGCTGTTCGCCGCCGACCATTTGGACGGAACTCTGGAACAATTTTTGCTGATCCCTCAGTCCTTGTCAGTAGTGGTGCTGGGCAAGATTATTGCCCATTGGCTTGTGTCCGGAGTGCCTTTGGTGCTGATGGCCCCGATAGTCGGTCTGCAATATGGTTTGTCGCCTACCGCATTGCTGGCGCTGCTCGCGTCGCTGCTCCTGGGAACCCCGATATTGAGCGCCATCGGCGCTATCGGCGCGGCCCTGACGCTGGGTCTGCGGGGCGGTGGGGTATTGGTTTCGCTGCTGGTGCTGCCCTTGTACGTGCCGGTGCTGATTTTCGGGGCCGGCGCGGTGGATGCCGCGGTTTCGGGTTTAGGGGCGGAAGCCCATCTGTCGCTGTTGGGCGCGCTGTTGCTGTTGGCGCTGGTTTTGTCTCCCTGGACCGCGGCAGTCGCATTGCGCATTTCAATCGAATGATGCCGTTTTATGGTGCCGCAGAAAATCAATTGGTTTAAGTACTCGTCGCCGGCGACGTTCTATTTTCTGGCCGGGAAAATGATTCCCTGGTTTGCCGGGGCGGCGGTGGCTTTTTTCGCCTGGGGCTTGTACCTGGGGTTTTTCGCCGCGCCGACCGATGCCCAGCAGGGGGAGGCGTATCGGATCATTTTCCTCCACGTCCCCGCCGCCTGGATGTCGATGTTCATCTACGTGGTGATGGCGGGCTGGGCGGGGCTGGGGCTGGTGCTGAATACCCGGCTGTCGTCGATGATGGCGTCGGCTCTGGCCCCCACCGGGGCGATGTTCACGTTTTTGGCGCTATGGAGCGGCGCCCTATGGGGCAAGCCGACTTGGGGAGCCTACTGGGTATGGGATGCGCGGCTCACCTCGGAACTCATACTGCTGTTTCTGTATATCGGCTTCATGTCCTTGCAGGCGACCATCGAAGACCCTCGCCGGGCAGACCGGGCAGGAGCCGTATTGGCCTTGGTGGGGGTGGTCAATGTGCCGATCATCTATTTCTCGGTGCGGTGGTGGAATACGCTGCACCAGGGGGCTTCGGTCAGCCTGACCCAGGCTCCCGCCATGGCGGCCGTCATGCTGCAAGGCATGCTGGTGATGGCCCTGGCCTGCTGGATGTACTCCATCGCGGTGGTGCTGGCGCGGGTGCGCTGCATCATCCTGGAGCGAGAACGGCATTCGGCATGGGTTGCGGAATTCTTGGAAGGAGAACGGCAATGATTTGGGGAAGCATGGAGACGTTCCTGGCCATGGGCGGCTATGCGTTCTACGTGTGGGGCTCGTATGGGATGGCCATTGTCTTGCTGGCCGGGGAGATTCTGCTGGTGGTCGGACGGCGGCGAACCACCTTGCGGCGGCTTAGTCTTACTCGGCGAATGACAGCAAAGGATCGCAATGAAACCGCGGCATAAGAGGCTGCTGCTGGTGGGGGTGGGACTGGCCGGGGTAGCCGTGGCCGCCGTGCTGGTCCTTAATGCGTTTCGCAGCAATCTGGTGTTTTTCTTCACGCCTACCCAGGTAGCGGCTAAAGAAGCTCCGGCGGGGACAACGTTCAGAGTCGGGGGCATGGTGGAGAAAGGCAGCGTCGAGCGGATGGAAGATGGTTTCACGGTTCGATTCAGAGTCACCGACACCGCAAAGACCATTCCGGTGGTTTATAAGGGGATACTTCCCGATCTTTTTCGGGAAGGCAAAGGGGTCGTGGCCCAGGGCAAGCTGAGCGCCGACGGGGTGTTCATGGCCGATCAGGTGCTGGCCAAGCACGACGAGAACTACATGCCCCCAGAGGCCGCCCACGCCGTGGAGCAGGCCCAAAAGGCCCAGGAGACGGTTATCAGGAAATAGCGCAGCAGGCTCTGCAAATTAGTTATATCCCCCGCCAGAACGGGCGCTCAAGCCGGCCCGAAAGCGGAAACCCCTTACCGATGGAAGGATAGTTGATCGATGATTCCGGAACTTGGACATTTTGCCCTGATCCTGGGGCTGGCTTTGGCCTTGGCCCAGGGGACGATTCCCATGGCGGGGGCGGCGCTCGGGGTGCGCTCTTGGATGGCTGCGGCGCGGCCGTTGGCCCAGGGCCAGTTCGTATTTGTGGCGATGGCATTCGGCTGTCTTGGATATTCGTTTCTCAGCAACGATTTTTCGGTGGTCAACGTGGCGACTAATTCCAATTCGCAGTTGCCAGCGCACTATCGGCTCGCCGCGACCTGGGGATCCCATGAGGGGTCATTGCTGCTGTGGGCGCTGATGCTCACGATGTGGACGGTGGCCGTCACGCTATTCAGCCGCCACTTGCCGGAGGAGATGGTGGCCCGGGTCATCAGCGTGATGGGGCTGGTGAGCGTCGGTTTTTTGCTGTTCATGCTGGTCACGTCGAATCCCTTCGAGCGCTTGCTGCCCGCCGCGGCGGAAGGGCGCGATCTGAATCCCCTGTTGCAGGATCCCGGGATGGTGTTTCACCCGCCCATGCTCTACATGGGCTACGTCGGCTTTTCGGTGGCGTTCGCTTTCGGCATCGCGGCGCTGCTCGACGGCAAGCTCGATGCGGCCTGGGCCCGCTGGTCGCGCCCGTGGACCACGGTGGCTTGGATGTTCCTCACCTTGGGCATCATGCTCGGCAGTTGGTGGGCGTACTACGAGCTGGGATGGGGGGGATGGTGGTTCTGGGATCCGGTGGAGAACGCTTCCTTCATGCCGTGGCTGGTGGGTACCGCGCTGATCCACTCGCTGGCCGTTACCGAGAAGCGGGGCGGCTTCAAAAGCTGGACCGTGCTGCTGGCTATCGCGGCGTTTTCCCTGAGCTTGCTGGGGACGTTCCTGGTGCGCTCCGGAGTGCTGACCTCGGTGCATGCCTTCGCCACCGATCCGAAGCGCGGGATTTTCATCCTGGCGTTCCTCGCGGTGGTGGTGGGGGGTTCGTTGCTGCTCTATGCTTGGCGCGCTCCCAAGGTGGGCCTCGGCGGGCGATTTGACGTGGTATCCCGGGAGTCTCTGTTGCTGGCCAACAACGTGCTGCTGGTGGTGGCTGCCGGGACCGTGTTGCTGGGCACGCTTTATCCCTTGATTGTCGATGCCCTGGGCCTTGGAAAGATATCGGTGGGGCCGCCTTATTTCAATGCGGTGTTCGTGCCGCTCATGGTGCCGGCGGTTTTCCTGATGGGGTTGGGCCCCTTCGCCCGATGGAAACAAGCTAGCCTTCCGGAATTGGCGGTGCGGCTGCGTTGGGCATTCGGAGCGGGAGCGGTTACCGCCCTGATGCTGCCCTGGGTGGTGGGGAAATGGACGGCGCTGATCAGCCTGGGGCTGCTGCTGGCCTTCTGGATCTTGGCGACGGAGGCGATCAGCATCAGCGGCCGGCTCCGCAAGGCCTCGGGCGAGGGGAGCCTGTGGACTCGCATCCGCCGGCAGTCGCCCAGTTATTACGGAATGCATCTTGCCCATTGCGGGGTGGCGGTGTTCATTATCGGGGTTACCCTGGTAGAGGGCTACGAAATCCAAAAAGACGTCCGGATGGAGCCCGGCGACACGGTTTCTTTGGCTGGATACACGTTCCGTTTCAACGGTGTCGCGGAAACCGCCGGGCCGAATTATCGGGCATTGCGAGGCGATCTGGAGGTCCGCAAGGACGGCAAGCGGCTCAGGACCATGAACCCCGAGAAGCGGATTTACAACGCTTCCGGCATGCCGATGACCGAAGCGGCGATCGACACCGGCCTGACACGGGATCTTTATGTTGCTCTAGGGGAGCCGGTGGGCGAGCGGGCTTGGAGCGTTCGCGTTTATCACAAGCCGTTTGTGGACTGGATCTGGGGCGGATTCGTGCTCATGGCGGTCGGCGGGTTGCTCGCCGTCAGCGATCGCCGGTACCGGATCGGCTTGCGTAGCCAACATCCCGCTTCCCTTTCCCCGGCGGCGCTGGCGCCGGTAGCGGCGGAGCGACCGTGACCCGCTATCTGGTTCCCCTGGGGCTATTCGCTGTCCTGGTGGGGTTTCTTTTCGTCGGTCTCGGGCTCAATCCGAGAGAGGTTCCGTCTCCCCTCATCGATAAGCCGGCGCCGGCGTTTAGCCTGCCGCAACTGCACCGTCCCGATCAGAGCCTTACCCAGAACGACTTGCGCGGCCGAGTGTGGCTGCTCAACGTCTGGGCATCCTGGTGCGTATCGTGCCGTCAGGAGCATCCCGTTCTGATGGATCTGGCGCGCGCCGGCCTCGTTCCGGTCTATGGGCTCAACTACAAGGATCGGCGGGAAGACGCGTTGGCTTGGCTGCAGGAGTTCGGCGACCCCTATGCGGCGAGCCTCATGGACGCCGATGGGCGGATCGGCATCGACTACGGGGTCTACGGGGTGCCGGAGACCTTCGTCATCGACAAAGCCGGGGTCATCCGCTACAAGCACATCGGCCCCCTCACCGTGGAGGGGGTACGGCAGAAGATCCTTCCCGTCATCAAGGAGCTGCAGCGGTGAAACGCGTGAAACGATGGATGGGCGCCGTGGCCTGTGCCGTATGGTTTTGTTCCGCTGCGCTGGCCAAAGAGGCCCCGCCCCTGGCCGAAGACCCGGTGCTGGAGCAACGCTTGGCCCGCTTGGCCGAGGAGTTGCGCTGTTTGGTTTGCCAGAACGAATCCTTGGCCGAATCTCGCGCCGAGCTGGCCAATGACTTGCGAAGGGAGGTTCGCGAGCTGATGCGCCAAGGCAAGAGCGACCGCGAGGTCGTGGATTTTCTGGTCCAGCGCTACGGCGATTTCGTGCTCTACCGCCCTCCCCTCAAATCCAAGACCTTGCTGCTCTGGGGAGGGCCGTTCATCCTGCTGGCGGTAGGCGTGGTGGTGATGGGGGTCTACTTGCGGCGGCGCGGATCCCGCACGGCGGACCGGGATCTTTCTGAACACGAGCGGCAACGGGCCGAAGCTTTGCTGGCCGAGACCCCGGGCGAGGAAAAAACATGATTGCGTTCTGGGTCATCGCCGCGTTGCTGGTGGCGGGGGCGCTGCTGTTCGCGCTTTTCCCTTTGTTGGGCCGCCGTCATCGCGAGACGCTGGAGCGGGAAACCGTGAACGTTGCGATTTACCGGGACGAGCTGGAGGAACTGAAGCAAGATCTGTCCGCGGGAACCCTTGGCGCGGAGCAGTACGAAGCCGCCCGCAGCGAACTGCAACGGCGGGTACTGGACGACGTTCCGCCGGAGAGCTCCGGGCCGCGGCCGGCCTTGCGGCATTCCGGGCGCTGGATGGGGATCGCCGCCGCAGTGATCATCCCGGTTTTCGCGGTGGGCCTGTACCTGAAGCTCGGCAATCTGGAAGCGCTGGAGCCTCGGGGTGAGGGCGCGCGGGGGAACCATGGCGCCGGACAGATCACTCCCGAGCAGGTGGCGGCGATGGTGGAGAATCTGGCCGCCCGGCTGAAAACCAACCCCAGCGACGCCCAAGGCTGGATCGTCCTCGCCCGTTCCTATACCGTGCTGGGCCGGTTCGCCGAAGCCGCCGTGGCCTACGGCAACGCCACCTCGCTTATTTCCGATGACGCCCAGCTCTGGGCGGATTACGCCGACATCGCCGCCATGGCCCAAGGCAAGAGGCTGCAAGGAGTTCCAGCCGATTTCATCAGAAAAGCCCTGGCCCTGGATCCACAGAACCACAAGGCCCTGGCCTTGGCGGGCAGCGCCGCTTTTGAAGCCAAGGATTACCCGGCGGCGATCAATTATTGGAAGCAGTTGATTAAGCTGGTGCCGGAGGGATCTCGTGAAGCCCGCTCCGTTTCCGGAGCCATCGCCGACGCCATGGCGTTGGCCGGCGGGGGGCGACCGCCAGCGGCAACCGATCCTGAATCCCCTCGGGGCGACAGCCAGGCAAGCGCGTCGGGAGGGGGTCGGGTTGCGGGAGTGGTCTCCCTGAGTTCGAAGCTGGCTTCCCAGGCCCAACCTGAAGACACCGTGTTCGTTTTCGCCCGGGCCGCGAAGGGGCCGCGCATGCCTCTGGCTATCCTCAAGCTGCGGGCGAAGGACTTGCCGGCTGGTTTTGTTTTGGACGATTCCCTTGCCATGGCCCCGGAAATGAGGCTGTCCAACTTTGCGGAGGTTGTGGTCGGGGCCAGGGTGTCCAGGTCCGGCAACGCCACTCCCCAAAGCGGGGATCTGCAGGGGGCCGCCTTGCCGGTGAAGATAGGAGCCAAGGGGGTGAGGGTGGTTATCGACCATACCGTTCCCTAGTCTGTCGGCTCTCTCCGCCCCGGATACACATCCGGGGCGGCCGTTGTTCCCATTCTTGGAAACCGGGTTCTCGGTTTTGGTAGGGGTCGCTTCCGGGTTGGGAGCCGCCTCCACCAGCCGGGCATTCCTCCTATTCCCCGTAAATCCCCGCGGTTTCAGACCTCAGTCAAGCTGAACCGCCCGATGTTCCGCCCCCCGCCGCTCTAGGCACCGAAATTGCTCACAAGGTATTTGAGCGTTTGGCGGGCTTGCCGTTAACGCAGGGAAAGCTATTGGGGAGTTACGGCCATGGGTTCCCTTCGGGTCCAGGAATACGGTCAGCGCCACCTTGTTTTTTGGGTGGGGGCGTCGCTGGTCCTGCTTTGGTTGTGGGGCATGCCGTTTTATCTGGAAAGCACCCGCTACGCGTTAAGCCTGGGTGCGGGCGTGCGGGGCTCCTATCAGCTCGCGACCCACGCCAATACGCTGCTGGCGGCGGCCACGGCCGTTTATTGGGCGAACATCTGGGCCCGTTGCCGAAGCGTCGGCAAATGGGGGACTGCATTGGCGGCCGGGGGAGCGATAGGGCTGCTTGCCAGCCTGCTTGTCCGGCGGCTCGAGGCCGGAAATGATTCGGGCGGCACCTTGCCGGTTTTATACGAAGTGGTCCTGCTGGCAACCGCCGGCGCCGTGATCGTCTATCTGCTCATCGAAGGCTATTACCGTTCCCAGGCCGCCGGGGGATTCGTGATGACGGTGGTGATGGGGGCGGTGGCGTGCGAGATCTGGCTCGTTTCCCAGGGCCTGTCCGATTTGCCCGGCGGTACGGCGCCTTATTGGGCCCGGGCGCAGAGTTTTGCCCATGTCCTAGGATATGGAGCCTTCTGCTTGGCGACGTCGGCGGGACTCGCCATGTTGTTTTGGCGCCCCACCCCGGCGGCCGGGCGTCGAACGCCGGGCCGGCGAACTCCGCCGAGCCGCGAGAATCTCGAACATTTCCTGGCGGTATGCCTGGTGGTGGGATTTGCCGTCTTCGCTCTGGCCGTCGCTCTCGAGGCCGAGCGCGCCCATCAGGTGTGGGGCCGTTACTGGTCGGGGGAGGCGTTTGGGCCATGGGGGTTGTCGGTGTTGTTGATCTATGCGATTCCCCTGTATCTGAGGTCGATTAAACGGCTTTCCGGGACACGGCTTGCATGGTTCGCGATATCCAGTTTCGCCCTGTCCTTGCTGGGGTTCGTGGCGAGCAACTTGATGCTGCTTGGCTGGGAGCCGGTCCGCGGGGTTTTGGCGTTTTTGTCATGAAAGAGGAATGCCGTTGCCAGATCTAATGCGCAGCCTGCCTGATTCCCCCCGGTGGTGGCGCGCTGGGCTCGTTGCCGGATCGGTCGCGGCCCTGGCGCTCGGGGCGGGCGGGTTTCATTTCTACCAGACCGCTCAACTCCATCAAGCCGAGCAACGCGCCTTGGCGGCAAGCAGCGCCGAAGGCCACGCAAGATTGCTCGGACATCATTTCGAGCATGCGTTTTCCGCCATTAGCCTGCTGGCCGGCATGTTGCGGCAGTACGGCGAGATTCGGGATTTCGACGACGTGGCGGAAGAGCTCGTTCGGAACTACGGCCTGATCGGCGCGCTGCAATTGGCGCCGCAAGGCATCGTCTCCCGCGTCTATCCCCGGGAAGGGGAACAGCAAGCCATCGGGCACAACTTGCTTGCCGACCCGGGGCGCCGTGACGATGCGCTGGCGGCCATCCAGTCCCGTCGCCTCACCGTCACTCCTCTGGTCAAGCTCATTCAGGGTGGCGAGGGGTTCATCGGCCGGTTGCCGGTGTTCGTCCCCGACCGGACGGGAGCCGAGCGGTTCTGGGGCTTCACGATCGTGCTGATCCGTATCCCGAATATGAAGGCGGCCGCCAATCTCGACGAACTCCCGCGCCAGGGCTACGACTATGAGTTGACCTACCGGCCCCGCCATAGTCTCGAAGCGGCTATGGCGGCGAAAAGCGGCGCCGCGCCGCTCGCCGATCCGGTGCGCTCGACGACGCCGTTGTCCAACGGCGACAGCATCACACTTTACGCCGCGCCGCGCGGCGGTTGGCCTGCGGCGCCACGACAGCGGGAGCAGTTTGCCCTGCTGGCAATAGCGGCATCGCTGCTCGCCGCATTGGTTTATTACCTCATGCGCTGGCCGGAGGCGCTGCGGCGGGAAGTGGGAGTCCGTACCCAAGCGCTTTCCATCGCCAATACCTCTCTCGCCGGGGAGATCGCGGAACACCGCAAGACCCAGCAAGCGCTGCGCGATTCCAGCGACTTCGCCGATTCCGTCGTCGAAAACATTCCCGATATGGTGTTCGTCAAAGATGCCAAGGAACTTCGTTTCGTGCGTTTCAATCGAGCCGCGGAAGACCTGCTCGGTTACCCACGAACCGAAATGATCGGCAAGAGCGACTACGATTTGTTCCCGAAAACCCAGGCGGATTTTTTTACCGCGAAGGATCGGGAAGTCCTCGCGGGCGGAATCCTTGCCGATATTCCGACGGAAGAGATCGATACCCGGACCCAAGGCCGGCGCCTGTTGCACACACAGAAAATTCCGATCTTCGACAAGGGCGGCGAGCCGCTTTATCTGCTCGGCATCTCGGAGGACGTGACCGAGCGCATTCATGCGGAACGGCAGATCATCCGGCTAAATCGGACTTACGCGGTGCTGTCCGGCGTCAACGAAGCCATCATCGGCATCAAGGACCGCCAGGAATTGCTGCAACGGGTCTGCCGAATCCTGGTGGAGATAGGGGGGCTTGATTTCGTTTGCATCTTCCTTGCCGACGGGGATCGCGGCCCATTTCAAATGGCGGCCTCAGCCGGTAATGACCGCGGACTGCTCGCGCACTGGCGTCACCCCCCTCTTGTCGCCGGCCCGGCGCTGTGCGTGGGCCGGCCGGACCTGGCTCGCCGGGTCGTATGCCGTCAAGGGGACGTGGATAGCGAGACCGGCTGCCGTGCCGCGATCGATTTCGGCTTTCATAGTTGTACCGGGCTTCCGCTCAAGATCGACGATCGAGAGTCGGGCCGGCTGGCGCTGTTTTCCGACGATCCAGATCGTTTCGACGACGCGGAATTCGATTTGCTGGAACGGCTGGCCAGAGGCTTATCCCATGCGCTGGAAGCCTTGGCCCAAGACGCGCTGCGCCGGGAGGCCGAGGAGCACCTGCGTCTGGCCTCCCGGGTGTTCGATAACAGCACCGAAGGCATCATCATCACCGATGCCGGCAACAGCATTCTCATGGTCAATAAAATGTTCACGACCATTACCCAATACGGCCCCGAGGAGGTCATGGGGAAAAATCCCCGCATCCTGAGCTCGGGGAAACAAGACGCGTCGTTCTACCGGACGATGTGGGAATCGCTGCAAGAAATCGGCGAATGGCACGGCGAAATCCATAACCGGCGCAAGGACGGCCAATTCTATCCGGAGTGGCTCACCGTCAGCGCAGTCAAGGACAAGTTCGGCGTGGTGACCAACTATGTCGCGGTTTTCTCCGACCTGACCGCCCGCAAGGAGATTGAGGAGCGCATCAATTTCCTTGCTTACTACGACGCCCTCACCGGCCTTCCCAACCGCCAGTTGTTCGTCGATCGCTTGCGGCAGGCGCTTGCCCAGGCGGAGCACTCGCACGGGTCCGCCGGGGTGGTATTCCTGGATTTCGACCGCTTCAGCATGATCAATGAGACCTTCGGCCACGCCGTCGGCGATCAATTGCTCAAGGAAGCAGCGCGGCGGTTGCAACGCAGCGTGCGGCATTCCGACAGCGTGGCGCGGATTGGCAGCGATGAATTCACCGTAATTCTGCCGAATTTGGAAGACCCCCACGACGCGGCTCGGGTAGCGCAGAAGATCCTCGACGTTATTGCCGAGCCGATGCCTTTCATGGACCATGAGGTATTCATCTCGGCGAGCATCGGCATCGCGGTTTTCCCAAGCGACGGCCGGGACGCGGAAGCGCTCATCCAGAACGCCGAAATCGCCATGTACCGGGCCATGCGGGACGGCGGCGGGTGTTACCGATTCTACACCCCTGACATGAACGCCAGCAGCTTCCAGCGCATAACCCTCGAATCCAAGCTGCATCATGCGTTGGATCGGGGTGAGCTGACGCTGTGCTACCAGCCGCTCGTGGAAGCGCGATCCATGTCGATTGTCGGCGCCGAGGCGCTGTTGCGCTGGTCCCGTCCCCATGATGGAGTGATCGAGCCGAACGTTTTCGTTCCGCTGCTGGAAGAGAACGGGTTAATTGTGCCGGTTGGGGAATGGGTATTGCGGACCGCCTGCGGGCACAACCGCGAATGGCGGGAGGCGGGCCAAGCGGGGCTGTTCGTCGCGGTGAATTTCTCCGCCCAGCAGTTCCACGAGCCGCGCCTCGCCAAAACAATCCAGCGCGTAGTGCGCGATGCGGGCGGCGATCCGCGGTTTCTGGAAATCGAGCTGACCGAACGGGCCATGATGCACAATGCGGAAGAGACCATCAAGGAGTTGCGGCGGCTGAAAGCGATCGGAGCGAGGGTGTCGATAGACGACTTCGGCACCGGCTATTCGAGCCTCAGCTATCTGAAGCGCTTCCCCATCGACACATTGAAGATCGACATGTCATTCGTCCACGATGCCCTCCACAGTCCGGATGCCTCGGCGATTGTCAAGGCGATTATCGCCATGAGCCGGGCCCTCAAACTGACGACCATCGCCGAAGGCGTTGAAACATGGGAGCAGGCGGAGTTTCTGCGGACGCAAGGCTGCGATCTACTGCAGGGCTACTATTTCGGCCGGCCCATGCCCCACGATGAATTTTTGCAGGTGCTCCACGCTGGCGCCATCCTGAAAAATCTCAGTGAGTGCCAATCTTAGAACTGCCGTGCCCCCGCCAAAAATCTCGTACCCCACCCATCCAACCGCGACCGCGGTTGGCAAACTACCAGCCCTTCGATGGCGTGCAACCGCCGAATTTAGGATAATCCAAATTTGAGTTTCCCTGAGGCGATCGGCGCGTGGCATCTCCGTTCTCTGGAATGTGGGTTGGGGTTTTCAGCAAGATCGTGGCGGTCTTGGCGATTGCCGGAGCGGTCGCCTGTACGCCCGGCTCAAAGCCTTCGGCCGTGGCCGAAGGCAAACCCTTTCCGGATGTGCCGCTGCTCGGGGTAGACGGCCGTGACGCGGTATCCAGCGGCTACCGTGGCCGGGTTTTGATCCTCAACGTGTGGGCTACGTGGTGCCCCCCCTGTCGGCGGGAGATGCCGAGCTTGGAGCGCCTGAGCCGGGCGCTGGATGCTTCCCGGTTCGCGGTGGTCGGGTTATCGGTAGACGACGATTTGAATCTGCTCCGAGAGTTCATGGGGGAGCATGGAATCGGTTTTACCATT
>JAHFQX010000038.1 GCA_023259135.1 Betaproteobacteria bacterium
CGTGCCCCATTCGCGTCGGTGCGATAGAAGCCCGCCCGGTTGGGGATGCGTTGATCGGTGGTCGCCGTCACATCCTCGAAGCGGCTTGCCCCGTGCGCTTCGAAGAAGGCTCGCGCCTGTGACAGCATGGCGCGTTCTTCCCGGTTGCCCGTACCGCCGAAGGATTCCAGCCACGCCGCAAAGCATTTGCGGGCCGCGTTAATCGCCTCGCCTTCCGGCCAGCCGGTCAGGCCGTAATGGGTTGCCAGTTCCCCAGCCACCGCCACCAAGGCAAAGCGCCGCGCTACCCGTAGCACTTGCCCTGCGGCATCGGCGGGGGCCGCTTCCTCCACGAATTGCCGGATACCATCCTCGATGAAGTCAGCCAGCCTGGGACGATCTTTCACGATGCAGCGCAGCCAGGTTAAACCCGCCGCCCCGTGATAGCGGATCGCCGCATCCTTCACGGCCAAGGCCAGCGCCGCCGGAGTGGATTGATCGTGCAGCGCCTCGAATGCGCCCATGCCCGCCCCCGCATCGGATTCGATGTCGGCAAGGCGGATTTCTTGCCCGGCACTCGCCCTCCGGCCTACCCGTGCCATCAGGGCGGTAAGCGACTCCTCCCCAGCGGACAAGAACAGCAGCCGCCAGCGGGCCGATTGCCGGGCCGTGCCGGTACGGGATGCCCGCGCCTTGCCTTGTCCGTTCGCCAGCAGGTAAGCCGCTTCTCCGGCTTCCTTGGGGTCTATCTGGCTCAGTTCGTCCAGAATCAGCAAGCCATCGTTATGTAGCGCCGCCAGCCCTTCCAGGCCATTTGCTGTTGCCCGCCACAGCCGGGGATAGGCGGACGGATCGCCCCACACGGACGCCGCCGCCTTCAATATTGTGCTTTTTCCCGAGGACGATCCGCCCCGCAGATGAAAGCCGCCGGAATCCTCGCCCGCCACGGCGGCCACCGACCCCGCGAAGGCCACCGACAGGGCGAACACCAGCCTGGAATTACTCGATGCTAGCGCCGCCACGGAATCGCGCCATTCCTCCGCCGTGCCTGATACGGCAAAAGCCGGTTCAAGGGCGTGGGCATTCTGAAACACCACGATTTCGTTATCCTGCCCGATGGATTCCGCCCCGATGGATTCCGCCGGGGTCACATACACCGCCCCATGCCAGCCCAGCCGCTCCACGCATCGCGCCCGCGCCTGTACCGGCCAGACTTGCAGAAAGGAAGCCAGCAGGTCACGCGCCGCCTTGCCTGGGGCGATGGACAAGCCCAGCCGGGCCAGTTCGCGGCGCACGTCGGAGCCATCGCCCTGCAATAATTCCAATGGCATCGCCCATTGGTGGCGCACTTGGTCATCATCGCGCCACTCTAACAGTCGCCCCCATTCGCCGCTCTTGGCATCCCGCGTCATCGCTACCACGGACAGCGAGGAACAAATCCAGCGCGGGGGTAGCTCGTTGCCGTCCTTGTCGGTGCCGATGAAGAACACGCCACGGGGTGAAACCTCGAAGCGCCCGCCGCCGTAGTCACAGGCCACGGAATCGCCGCTTATGGGGTTGTTTCCTTTTCCCGCAGGGGGAGAAGGCATGGCGGGGACGGTATCAATGCCCCGTGTCGCTTCCTGTGCGCTCGCTGGGCCATTCAGCACGGCATCTATGCAGCGGGCCACCGCGCCCAGTCCTTGCGCTTGGTGCAGGTCGTTGAAGTCGGTTGCCCCTTCGGGACGATCCGGGCCGAAGTCAGGGACAGCTAGCAGCCCGCCCACGGCTTGCGCGGCCTCCTTGGCTTTGGTCTGGCCGGGGTTGCCTCCGGTGCGGTAGTCATCATCCGCGCACAGGATCAGCCGCAGGTCAGGGAATTTCTCCCGCAGCGCCTTTGCCGCCGGTTGCAGGTTGCCCGCGTCGAAGGCCACCGCCACCGCGTAGCCCGTCGCCTCATGGATGCTTGCGCCGGTAGCGAAGCCCTCGGCGATGCACAGCACCCCGTCAGGCTTACTGATACCGAAGTAACAGCCGCGAATGCGCCCGCCGGTCAGGTAGCGTTTCCTACCATCAGCGCCGATGAATTGCAGCGAGTGCAGCGCCCCCGCAGTGTCCCGAATCGGCAACACAACGCTTTCCCGGTACATCCTTGCGCCATTGGCGGCAATCCCCTTGCGGGCTAAATAAGCATGGCCGGCGCAGGGATAGGCTTCTGCCCACAGCAGGCAAGCCCTTTCCCGTGCTTCGGCCTTGCGCTTCGTTTCTTCGGCCTCACGCTCCCGTCGCGCCGCCTCGATCTTGGCCAGGTGCGCCGCTTCCTCGGCTGGGGTCAGGGTGCGCCCTACGTCCGCCCGCCAGTTCTGCCAGCCCAGCCCATCGCGCCAATTTTCGAAGCCCCCGGCGGCGATACCGTCCAAGTGCAGCAGATAGGCCGCATCGCCCTTGCCGCCCCGGCCTTCGGCATCGCAGCGGTGAATGATGCCATCGGCCAGCAGGTCAGCCGGGGGAACGATGCCGCGCCCGGCCAGCGCATCCCGAAATTGCTGGAAGGCGTCAGACATGCCGCAGCCCGCAGCGGCTTTTTCCTTGTTGGGGGTCATGGTCGCCCCCTCTTATGTCGTGCGGGTCTGCATCCAAGCGCGGACATCCTCCACTCGCCACGCTGTCACACGCTCGGACAGCTTGACCGGAGCAGGGAATTTGCCGGCCTTCACCATCCTCCAGAGTGTCGGCGAAGAAAAAGGCAGGATGCCCGGCTTGGCGTCCTGTGCGTGTTCTGTGCCAATCTTGCGGGCTGGGGTGCCGATGAGTTTAGATTGGCGGATATAGCCCGTTGCAGGCAGATCGCAGAGGGTGGGAACGGTCTTTGTCATGTCGCATACCTCTTGAAGTTGAATGGAGCGACATGAACAATATGCACATCTTTCTCTGTGGTCACGGGTGGAATTTTGGGGATTACTTCACCTCCGGCAGGTGAGTCTGGTGAATTTCTTGTAGGCCGCGATTACGACATCAACATTGCAGTTTGCCGCCAGACTGACGATTTCCGCAGCCGTGGTTGATTCCAATCGCCCCGGACTTGAATAGAGCGGCAGGTTGAATTTTTTTGCCACCTCTTGGGTCGCCCGCCAGAGTTTGTAGTCCCGTTCCCAGTTGACGTATTTATCCGGCCCCCGCTTGGTGGGGCGCTTTTTCTTGCCTGAAATAACATCAGCGGTAAAGTCAGCAAGCCACTTAGGCAGCATCTTGCCTTGATACAGGAGATCAGCCGCCACCACCAGCAATGCGTCAAAGTCATTGGTGTCCGGGTTGATCGCAGCTAGTCGCAGTGCCTTGACTATGAGCTCATGCTCATGCTCTTGGGGGGGGGATGCCTTCATGTCATTTTGGAGAATAGGGCTGTTTAGGAACTGCCTGGCAAACTCCACGGCCTCAACCATGCTGACCCCCATCAAATTAAGCCGCCGCAGAATTCAGCGAAACAACCTTTGCGTCGTCGCTCTTCTTCCATGTATCCAGCATGTCCGCCCATTGCTGCATCATCTTGGCGCGGTCTGCCATGTGTTCGGCATGGTTGTATGTGCGCCGCGCCGCATTGGGTTCAACGTGGGCTAGTTGCCGTTCAATCCAATCCGCCGGGTAGCCCATTTCATTCAGGCGGGTGCTGCCCGTGGTGCGTGTTGCATGGGGGCTGTATTTGCCACCCCAGCCCAGCACGTTGAGCATTTGGCGGAAGGAAGCCACGGCCATAGGTTTTTGCCGGTCATCCCGTCCGGGGAAAACGTGGTCATAGCGCCCGGTAATGCCATGCAGCGCCCGCAGAATTTCCACGGCTTGCGCGGGCAATGGCATTGCGTGTTCCTTGCGCTTCTTCATGCGTTCGGCGGGGATGCGCCACACCGCCCCGTCAAGGTCGAATTCCGCCCATCGAGCCTCTACGGCTTCGCTGGGGCGGCAGAGCGTCAGCCACATCAAGCGAAAGGCCGCGATGGTTTCATGCCGCCCCCCGTGTCCCTCCACATCCCGCAGCAATCGCCCTATTTCCTCGGCTTCAAGGGGGCGCTTGTGCTGAGTCTTGTTGGCAGGGATCGCCTTCCGTACCGGATAAACCGGATCGGCATCCGCCCTCAAGGTGGATACTGCAAGCTCAAACACCCCGGACATGGTGCGCTTGGCTTCCGCCGCCACGGTCAGCCCGTTTTTCTTCGCCGCCGTGTTCAGTACATCCAGAATGTGCGCCGGGGTAATGCTCTTGACTGGCAGCGCCCCGATTTTCGGGAATACCACGCGCTCCAACATATCCAGTCGCCGGGCCTTGGTCACGATTTCCCAATCCTTCAAGGCCAGCCATTCACGGGCCACAGCGTCAAAGGTGGTTGCATTCTCAAGTTCGCGCTTGATCCGGCCTAGCTGGCGATTATGGGCGGGGTTTGTTCCCTGTTTCACCAGCGCCCGCGCCTTGGTGCGTTCGTCCCGCGCTTCGGCCAGCGTGAAGCGCCCACCGTCCCGCCGTGCCTTTGCTTCATCCGGGGTTTCGCCATTGGGGGCGGTGCAGTAGTCGCCAATGGCAAACGTGCTTTCCTTGACCCTCCCGGCTTCCCGAAGCTCGAAGCGGTAGCGCCACGCCTTCACCCCATTGGGCTTCACTTCCAGATACAACCCCTTGCCATCAGGCAGCCTGTAGGGCTTTTCCTTCGGCTTGGCGGTGCGGCACTGGGTGTCGGTCAGCATGGCAGTCTCCCGGTTTTCAGTCATACCCGGTATTTGTCGTACCGGTTTTGACTTCATACCCGGAATCGTACCCGGTTTTTCGTGAGATACCAAGAAAGTTTATGAAACGTCAGGAAGCAAAAACCACAGCATTTACAGTGATTTTGTGGGCTTTCTGGTGTTTTATGAAGCGGTGGGATATTGCATATTTTACTTAGACATTGAATCTGAAATGCATCACGTCCCCGTCCCGCACCCGGTAGTCCTTGCCTTCGACCCGCATCTTTCCGGCTTCCTTGGCTCCCCCCTCCCCTCGGCAAGCCACAAAATCGCTGTAAGCGATGACTTCGGCCCGGATAAAGCCCCGCTCAAAATCGGTGTGAATGACCCCGGCCGCCTGGGGGGCGGTGGCGCCGATGGGCACGGTCCAGGCCCGGACTTCTTTTTCGCCCGCCGTGAAATAGGTTTGCAATCCCAACAGCGCATAGGCGGCTCGGATCAACCGATTCAGCCCGGGTTCGGCAAGCCCCAGATCGGCCAGAAAAATCTGCTTTTCTTCATCGGGAAGATCGGCGATTTCGGCCTCCAGGGCGGCGCAAATCACGACCACCTGGGCGCCCTCGCTATGGGCCCGATGGTTCACCGCGTCGAGATGGGGATTGTTCTCGAAACCGCCTTCGGTGACGTTGGCCGCGTACAGCACCGGCTTGGCGGTAATCAGGCACAGAGGCTGAATGAGGCGGCGCTGCTCCTCGTCCAGGCCCAGGGCGCGGATAGGCTGGGCTTCATTCAATTGAGCCAGGCACCGGTCCAGCGCCGCCACGAGTTTCTGGGCCCCTTTGTCGCCGGCCCTGGCGGGCTTGGAATAGCGGGCGTGGGCCTTTTCCACGGTGGCCAAATCCGCCAGGGCCAGCTCGGTGTCAATGGTCTCGATATCGGCGACGGGATCCACCCGGCCGGCAACGTGGATGACATTATCGTTGGCGAAACAGCGCACCACATGGCAGACCGCATCCACTTCCCGGATATGGGCCAGGAACTGGTTGCCCAGCCCCTCCCCCTTGCTGGCTCCCGCCACCAGACCGGCGATATCCACGAACTCCACCGTGGCCGGCAGCACCCGCTGCGGCCGGACGATTTCCGCCAAAGCCGCGAGGCGCGGGTCGGGCACTTCCACTATCCCGACATTGGGCTCGATGGTGCAGAAAGGATAATTCTCGGCGGCGATACCCGCCTGGGTCAGCGCGTTGAAAAGAGTGGACTTGCCCACGTTGGGCAAGCCGACGATGCCGCATTTCATGATGAGGAGACCTTGGATTCCGACGAGCCGGGTTTCGGCGGGTTGTCCGGATCGCTATGGAGCTTCAGCATCGCCCGTTGGCACTGGCCCCGGGCCAGCAGGGGCCACATCTCCAGGCTGCGGCGAACGGCGGCGTCGATCTTGGCGGCCTCCTCCCGGCTGGGGGCATCGAGCACATAGTCCACGACATCCCGGCTGCCTCCCGGATGGCCGATTCCGAGGCGCAAGCGCCAAAAGTGAGCGGTTCCGAGGTGGGCCACGATATCCTTGAGGCCGTTATGCCCCCCGCTCCCTCCTCCCAGCTTAAGTCTGGCGGCGCCCGGCGGCAGATCCAGATCGTCATGGATCACGAGAATTTCTTCGGGAGGCGCCTTGAAATAGCGAGCCATGGCTCCCACCGATTCTCCGCTGGCGTTCATATAGGTCTGCGGCAACAACAAGCGTATCGCCCGGTCATCCAACGAGATCAAGCCGGAGACCCCGCGGAAACGGGGCTCCGGCTTGAGGGCAACCCGGTGGGCGGCGGCCAGCGCCTCGACCCACCAAAAACCGGCGTTGTGGCGAGTCGCCTGGTAGTTGGGCCCCGGGTTGCCCAAGCCGACGATGAGTTTCATGGCGACGGGCTCTTGCCGGGACGACCAGGCGGGCCCGTCAACCGGCTTTCTTCTCGGTAGGCTCGGCAGCGACGGCAGGCTGGGCGGCGGCTTCGCTCTCCTCGACAACGGCGGCGCGGGGCAGCACCATGGCGGCGATGACCGGGTCATCGCCGCGCGCCATGGCCAACGCTTCCACCCCCGCCGGCAGCTTGACCTGGGACAGATGGATGGAATGCCCCACCGTGAGGCCGGACAGATCCACCTCCAGGAATTCCGGCAAGTGTTCGGGCAAGCAGGAAACATCCACCTCGGTGAACACGTGGCTGATGATGCCGCCTTGCTTGATGCCGGGGGCGGCATCGGCGTTGACGAAATGCAACGGCACCTTCATGTGGATCTTCCGATCCTTGGCAACCCGCTGAAAGTCCACATGCAGCACGATGGGCTTGTGGGGGTGCATTTGCACGTCGCGCAACAGCACGGGGTTCTTGTCGCCCGCCAGATTCAGAGTCAGGATGGAAGCATGGAAAGCCTCCTGCCTGAGGCGCTGATAAATGGCGTTATGGTCCAACTCGATGGCTTGGGGCGCGGCTCCGCCGCCGTAGACGATAGCCGGGACTCTGCCCGCCCGGCGCAGGCGGCGGCTCGCACCGGTTCCCTGCTGCGTCCGAGGGGTTGCGATAACTTCAATTTCCATGACGATCTCCCAAAAAACCGGCCGCGACCAGCCGGAACTGAACACCGCGGCGATAACCGCCGCGGACTTACTCCACGAAAAGGGAACTGACGGAATCCTCGTTGCTGATGCGCAGCATGGTTTCCGCCAATAGCCCCGCCACGCTCAAGGTGCGGATGCGGGGGCAGCGCTTCGCATCCTCCCGCAAGGGGATGGTGTCGGTGACGATCAGTTGATCCAATTCCGAATTCTCGATGCGCTCCACCGCCTTGCCGGACAACACCGGGTGGGTGCAGTAGGCGATCACCTTGGCCGCGCCATGATCCTTGAGGGCCAGAGCCGCTTCGCACAAGGTGTTGGCAGTATCCACCAAATCGTCGGTCATCACGCAGGTGCGACCCGCCACGTCGCCGATAATGTGCATCACCTTGGCGACGTTGGGCTTCGGCCGCCGCTTGTCGATGATGGCCAAATCGGTTTCCAGCCGGGTGGCCATGGCCCGGGCCCGGACCACCCCCCCCACGTCCGGGGAAACCACGATCAAATTCTCGTAATCGTGCTTCCAAGCGTCCCCCAGCAGGACCGGCATCGAATAGATATTGTCCACCGGGATGTCGAAGAAGCCCTGAATCTGATCCGAGTGCAAATCCATGGTCAGCACCCGGTCCACTCCTACCGCGCTGAACATGTTGGCCACCACCTTGGCGGTGATGGGCACCCGGGCGGACTGGGGCCGGCGATCCTGGCGGGCGTAGCCGAAATAGGGCACGGCGGCGCTGATGCGCCCCGCGGAAGCGCGCCGCAGGGCATCCGCCATCACCAGCACTTCCATCAGGTTGTCGTTGGTGGGGGCGCAAGTCGGCTGCAGGATGAAAACATCCTTGCCCCGGACGTTTTCCAGGATTTCCACCATGACCTCGCCGTCGCTGAAACGCCCGACTACCGCCCGGCCCAACGGAAGATTGAGGTGCTTGACGACATCTTCGGCCAGCCGGGGATTGGCATTGCCGGTGAACACCATCAACCGATCATAGGACATGGCGCTTAACCCCAAAGCGGCGGCTGACCGCCGGTTGACAACATTAACATGATGTTTCCAAATCGCCTGGGCCTATTTTGCGGTTGCCCGATAGGATCTGTCGCTGCGGAGGAAGAGGGCTGGGGAGGTAGGGATCGAACCTACGAATGCCGGAATCAAAATCCGGTGCCTTACCACTTGGCGACTCCCCATTCGAAATGCTCGCTTTCCATCCGGGCGGCCGGCGAAAGCCGTTAATCCGTCAAATCCCACAGCGGGTGTCGATCCAAGCCTTGCGCCACGAAGCCCGCCATGGTTTTCGGCAGACGCGCCAGCGCTTCACGGGCTTCTCCTTCGGTGGCAAAGGGACAGTAGACACAAGCCCCGGAGCCCGTCAGGGCAGCCGGGCCGAACTGCCTGAGCCAGGCGAGGTGCTGTTCCACCTCGGGATGCAGGCCGCATACCACCGGCTCCAGATCGTTGCGCCCCAGGCTGCGGGAAAAGGCGGCTATTCTGATGGGAAGCGCATTGCGTGTCAACGCGGGGCTGGCGAACACCTCCCGGGTGGCCACCGCCACCGGCGGCATCAGCACCAGGTACCACGCGGGGGGAAGGTCGATGGCGGTCAGCCGCTCGCCGATCCCTTCGCCGAAGGCAGCTTGGCCAAAAACGAACACCGGGACATCGGCGCCCAGTTCCAAAGCCAGATCCTGGAGCCGCTGCCGAGACCAGCCCATGCCCCATAGGCGGTTCAAGGCCAGCAAGGTCGTGGCGGCATCGGAACTGCCGCCCCCCAGGCCGCCCCCCAGGGGCAATTTTTTCTCCACGGCGATCCGCGCCCCGCGCCGGCAGCCGCTGCGCTGCTGCAACAGCCGTGCGGCCCGCACGCACAGATCCCGATCCTCGGGCACTCCCGGCAGCGGCCGGGCCAGGGTGATGGTCGGCGCTTCAGTCACCTCGAAATTCAGGATGTCGCCGTAATCCAGCAACCGGAACACCGTTTGCAACAGGTGATAACCGTCGGTGCGCCGGCCCACCACCCGCAGAAACAAGTTGAGCTTGGCCGGAGCGGGATAGTCTCGAGGCAAGGGCTTCATGGCGCTCCGGGCGGGTGGGCCCAGCGGTCGATGACCAGCTTGACCGTCACGTCGTCCCGCCGCAGTTCCAGTTGCGCGGGCAAGGGAGAAGGCGACGCCCACCCGACGGCCACTGTCCAGCCGGCTTGGGTCCACCGGATCGGCCGCCGCAACTCGTCGTACTCCGGGTTATCGGCGGGCAATCCCGGAACGGGGCGGCCCTGGACCCAGTCCGCCAGTTCCGCCGCCGGAATCGGCCGCCCCAGGATATCGGCCGCCAAATGGCCGATATCGGCATACTGGCGGGGTTCTCGGTCCGGCACCCACAAAACGGCCCCACGGGGAGTTTGACGCAATTCCGCAACGACCTGGCCCAAGGGGGTCAGCAAGTCCATTGCGTCGGCCGCCCCTTCCCGCCGCCAGCGGATGCGGCCGGTGAAACCGCCGTCGGCATGGCGCACGCCGATGCGGGCGGTGAATTCGAAACCGGGCTGGGAGAATGGCCGAGTTTCGGGACCCAGACCGGCGCAGCCGGCCAACAGCAGGGCCACGACGGCCACCCCGCATCCACGCACTCCACGAACTCGAAACACTCGGAAGGAATGCCGGAGGGGGTTAAGGAAGGAATTTCTTGAGGGTTTGCCGCAGCAGATCATTATCCGGTTGCTGCTGGGCGGCTTCTTGCCAAACGCGCCGGGCATCCTCCTGCCGGCCCGCGGCCCACAGCACTTCTCCCAGGTGCGCGGCGATCTCCGGATCGGCCCGCAGGCGGGCGGCCCGCTCCAGGTAGTCCAGGCTCTCGGCAATCCGGCCGCGGCGGTACAGCACCCAGCCCTTGCTGTCCAGGATGAAGGGGTCCTCGGGAGCCAGGCTCAACCCCTTGTCAATGAATTGTTCCGCCTCCTCCAGACGCTCGTTGCGGTCGGCGAAACTATAGCCCAGGGCGTTGTAGGCGTGGGCGTGGTTGGGCTGCAACTGCATCACCCGCCGCAGATTGGTCTCCAGCACATCCAGCCGGTTGAGCCGCTCGGCGGCCATGGCTTGGTCGTAGAGCAGCTCCGGCTGATCCGGAAAGCGGTTCAGGGCTTCTTCGAGGACTTGATAGCTTTGTTGATACTCCCGGGCATCCCGCAATATCTGGGCTTCCGCCTGAGCCAACTGGACCCGCTCGGGGATGCTGCGGGCCGTGGCTTTTTTCAGCCGCTCCCGAGCCTGCTCAAGCTTGCCTTGCTTGGCCAACACGCTGGCCAGGCGGATCTGGGCAGGAACATGTTGATTGCCTTTTTCCACCGCGCCGTACCACTCGATCGCCTGGTCAGGGCGCTTTTGCTGCTCGGCGACTTGCCCCAAGTAAAATCGCACCGCGTCCGCATCGGCATAGTTCAAATCCAGCGCCCGCCGCAAATAGGTTTCCGCGGTTTGCAAGTCCTTAAGTTGCAGCGAGAGCAAGCCTACCGCCAACGCCACTTCCGGCTGGGCGGGATAGTCCCGGGCCAGTTGCTCGAATTCCGCCTTGGCTTCGGCGGCCCGGCCTGCCGCCGCCAGCAAGCGCCCGTAATGCAGCCGCGCATCCTTGGCCTTGGGGTGCGTGGCCAGGTAGTCCCGCAGAAAGTCCAGCGCCTCCCCCGGCGCCTTGCGCTGCAGCAGTTGGGCCTGGAACAACACCGGGGCTTCCCAGTCGGGTTTCAGTTCGGCGGCGGCCCGGGCTTCCGCCAGCGCCAGCGCCTCGTTGCCGGCCGTGGCGGCGGCTTGGGCCACCACGAAACGGGCTTCGGGAACATCGGGATGCTTGGCCGCCAAGCCCCGGAGCAATTCCAGCACCGCGGTCCGGTTGGGGTTTCTTGCCAGCCACCCAGAGATCTGGAAAAAAACGCTTCCGGCGTTCTTCTCGGCGGCCAGCAGCCCCTCCAGGTGGGGGCGGGCATCGGCCAAGCGATCCGTGTTGAACAACATGGCCACCAGGGTTTGCCGAGCGGGGATGGAACCAGGCTCCAGTTCCAGCCACAACCCCGCCGCCTCGATGGCGCTCTGCGGATTGCGGGCCAGCAAGGCCAGCTCGGTGGCACGCTTGGCGGTCGCCTTATCCCGGGTTCTCTTGGCGGCATCCAGATAGGTCTGGGCGGCGAATTCCCATTCTCCCCGCTGGGCGGCAATCTCGGCCAGCAACAGGCGGAATACCCACTCTTCCGTCAGATCCCCGAGCCGCTCCGTCCCGCCATCGGGCTGCCGGGCTGGAGCAGGCGCTTTCTTGGCCGCCACGGCGTCGGCCCCTTGGGCCATGATGGCGACCGATCCTAGTGCTGCTGCGGCGCAAATCGCCAAGGTGCAACGGTATAGCCTGGCTCTTGGCATAGTAAGTGTCATTCCGGCCTTCGAGAAAAGAACGGGGCGCCGAGGCGCTTCCCGCCAGGGTAGGGTAGGTAGGGTTCAACAATCGCCACAGTTTAGGGTATATTGAGCGGCCGCCACAACGGCCCGGCCCGCTGGTGGTGGAGAATCAACTCCTCAAAATGCGCTTTTTTCCGACAGTCCGAACCCTCACCCCGATGGATACAACCCATGGCTGACCCGGCTTTGACGATCTCGGCCCAGGGGTTGAGCCGCAGCTTCGGCGCTCGCTGGGCGGTCCGGGACGTCACCCTGGAACTCAAGCGCGGCGAAGTGCTGGGCTTCCTCGGCCCCAACGGCGCCGGCAAGACCACCACGATGCAAATGCTCACCGGAAATCTCGCTCCCAGCGCCGGAAGCGTCAGCATTTGCGGCGTCGATCTGCTGGATGCTCCCAAGCAAGCCAAGGCCCGGCTGGGCTATTTGCCCGAAGTGCCGCCCCTCTACAAAGAACTGACGGTAACGGAATACCTGCGGCTGGCGGCCCGCTTGCACAGGCTGCCCAAGGTCCAGGTCCAGGCTGCGGTGGATCTGGCGATGGAGCGTTGCGGCCTGCTCCCCATGGCCAAGCGTCTCATCGGCAGCCTGTCCAAAGGCTATCAGCAGCGGGTGGGCATCGCCCAGGCGGTGGTGCACCAGCCGGACGTGGTGATTCTGGACGAACCCACGGTGGGATTGGACCCCAACCAGATCCGCGAGATTCGAGCCCTGATCCGGGAGCTGGGCCGGGACCACAGCGTGATTCTGTCCACCCATATTCTTCCGGAAGTGGAGTCGGTCTGCGACCGGGTGCAGATCATGAACGAGGGGCGCATGGTGTACAGCGACACCATCGCCGCGTTGAAAGAAGCCCGCGACGCCCGCGGCTTGGTGGTCGGGCTGCGGCGCCCGCCCGCCGTCGGGGAGCTGGCGGCGATTCCCGGCGTCGCGAAAGTCGCGCCCCTCTCCGAGCATCTGTTCCGGTTGGCCTTGCAAGAAGCTCCCGATCCCACCGACGCCCTGGTGGAGCGCTCGGTGCGCTTGAACTGGGGACTGGTTCAATTGAGCCCGGCCCAAACCAGCCTGGAAGACGTTTTCGTCCAGCTCACCCAACGGGAGGAAACGGCCCCATGATTTTCACCATCGCCGCCAAGGAACTGCGCTCCCTGTTTATTTCCCCCCTGGCGTGGGTGATCCTGGGCTTTTTGCAGCTCATCATGGCCTGGATGTTCCTATCCCGGCTCGACGCCTTTCTCGGGGTGCAATCCCAGTTGATGGCCCTGCCCGCGCCGCCGGGGCTGACCGAAGTCATCGTCGCCCCGGTATTCGGCGCAACGGCCTTGCTGCTGCTGTTGGCCGTGCCGCTCCTGTCCATGCGGCTGATGGCCGAGGAACGGCGCAACCAGACCATCAGCCTGCTGCTCTCGGCGCCGGTATCCATGACCGAAATCGTGCTGGGCAAATTTCTCGGGTTGCTGCTCTTTCTGCTGCTGCTGGTGGGGTTGCTGGGACTCATGGGGGCGTCGCTCTACGCCGGCGGCTCATTGGATCTGGGCCTGCTGCTGGCGAATTTGCTGGGTCTCGCGCTGATGGCCGCCAGCTTCGCCGCGGTGGGACTGTTCCTCTCCTGCCTCACCCAGCAGCCGGTGGTGGCGGCCATCGGCGGCTTCGGCGTGTTGCTGGGGTTGTGGCTGGTGAACATGTCCACCGCCGATCCCGACAGCCCCCTGCATCTGCTGTCCCTGCTCAAGCATTTCGAAGCCTTTAACAAAGGCTTGGTGGATACCGCCGATCTCGCCTATTTCCTGCTGTTGATCGCCGCCTTCCTGGCTTTGTCCATCCGTCGGCTGGATGGCGACCGGTTGCGAGGCTGAACATGAAAATCAATCCCAAGCTGCGGCTGAGGCTGCTGTTTCAAAATATCGTTTTCGCCCTGTTGGTGGTGGCGCTGGCGGGGCTGCTGGCCTACCTGGCCAAGGAATACCCCCAGCAATGGGACCTCACCCAGAACAGCCGCAATACCTTGAGCCCCTCCACCCAGGAAACCCTCAAAAAGCTGCCGGGGCCCGTCACCGTCACCGCTTACGCCACGCCCCGGGATCCCCGCCTGGGGGATTTGCGCAAGGTCATTCAGGATTTTCTGGCTCCTTACCAACGGGCCAAGCCGGATTTCACCATCCAGTTCATCGACCCCACCGAACAACCCAAGCTCACCGCCGCGGCGGGAGTGCAGGCCAACGGCGAATTGGTGATCCAGTACGGCCAGCGCAGCGAACACCTCACCAATTTGACCGAACAGGCCCTCGCCAATCTGTTGATGCGCTTGGGCCGCGCCAAGGAATCCCTGGTGATGGCCCTGGAAGGCCACGGCGAGCGCAAGCTCGCCGGCGCCGCCAACCATGACCTGGGCGAATTCGGCAAGCAGTTGGCCGCCAAGGGCTTCAAGATCAACAGCCTCAATCTGGCGCTGGCCCAGGAAGTCCCCGCCAACGTCAACGTCCTGGTGATTGCCAGCCCCCAGGTCAATCTGCTCCCCGAGGAAGTCAGGAAAATCCTGGCCTACGTGGAAAAAGGGGGCAACCTGCTGTGGTTGATCGACCCGGAGCCCCTGCGCGGGCTGGAGCCGCTGGCCGAAAAACTCGGCCTGGTGCTGTCTCCCGGCACGGTGGTGGACCCGGCGGCGGGAACCTTCAGCAGTCAACCCACCATGGCGGTGGCGGCGGGCTATGGCAACCATCCCATCACCCGCGATTTCCGGCTCAACACCGTCTATCCCTTCGCCCGGCAGATCGGCACCGGGGAGGACACCGGCTGGCATGCCGTCGAGCTGATCCGCGTGGCCAGCCAAGGCTGGCTGGAAACCGGCAAGCTGGAAGGGGAAATCCGGTTCGACAAGGACCGTGACACTCCCGGCCCCATCACCATCGCCGCGGCCCTGGAGCGCGCTCCCGAAGGCCACGCCCAACGGGTGGTGGTGGTGGGCAACGGCAGCTTCCTGTCCAACGCCACCCTGGGGTTATTGGGCAATATGGATCTGGGCGTGGCCATCATGAACTGGCTGTCGGGCGAGGACGACCTCATCAGCATCCAGCCCCGGGCCAACGTGGACCCCAGCCTGGATCTGAGCCGTCCCAAGCTCATGGCTATCACCCTGGGCTTTCTGGTGGCGTTGCCCCTGGGGTTCTTCATCGCCGGCGGCGTTATCTGGTGGCGCCGGCGCAAATCGTGAATTCCCGGAATCTGCTCAACGCCGCGCTATTGCTGGCGGTGGCGGGCATCGCCGCGTTCCTGTATTTCCGCCCCAAGCCGGCGGAGGAACCGAGCTTCAAGGTATCCACCCTCCAGCCCGAGCAAATCTCCCGCATTCAAGTCGAGCGCCCCGGCAGCCCGCCCATGATTCTGGAAAAGCGCGACGAATCCTGGTTCCTCACCGCCCCCCTCGCGGCCCGCGCCGACGTTTTCAAGACCCGGCAACTGCTGGACGTGGCCACCGCCGCCAGCAAACAGCGCCTGCCGGCGGAAGATCTGGCCCGCTTCGATCTGGACAAGCCCGTCGCCACCCTCACCCTGGGAACCCAGGTGTTCCGCTTCGGCGGCATCAATCCTCTCAGCCAGGAGCAATATCTCACCACCCAGGATGGCGTATTTCCGGTGCCGGCTTATTACGGCGCCGCCCTGCCGGCGCGGGCCGAAGATTTGGTAAGCCGTTTTCCCTTGGCCGATGACGAAATCCCCGTGGCTTTCCGGTTGCCCGCCGCGGAGCTTGTCCGGCAAGCCGACGGCCGCTGGGAATTGAAGCCCGCCAAGCAAGGACTGAGTCAGGACGATCTCAATCGTTGGGCCGAACAATGGAAATTCTCCGCCGAG
This sequence comes from Betaproteobacteria bacterium, assembly GCA_023259135.1. Classification (GTDB taxonomy): domain Bacteria; phylum Pseudomonadota; class Gammaproteobacteria; order Burkholderiales; family JAHFQX01; genus JAHFQX01. The sequence goes on from JAHFQX010000038.1 coordinate 15,572, forward strand.
CAGGCCATGCCCGCCGCCAACACCGCTGCCGCGCCCGAAACGGTGACCGTTACCCTCAAAAGCGGCAAGACCCTCGCCTTCCGCATCGTGCAACGGGAGCCGCAACTGGTGTTGCTCCGGGAAGACGAAGGCATGCAATACCAGTTTTCCAAGGAAGCCGGCAACAAACTCCTCGACCCTGGCTCGTGAACATTCCGCCGGCCTTTTTTATTCCCCGCTGATTTCCCGAGCCCATGCCGGAACTGCCGGAAGTGGAGGTGACCCGCCGGGGACTCACTCCCCACGTGCAAGGCCGCAAGATCCTCCGCGCCGTGGTGCGCCACGCCGGCTTGCGCTGGGGCGTGGCCGCCGACCTGCCGCGCCGGGTGGCGGGCCAAACGGTGCGGCGGCTGGCGCGTCGGGGAAAATATCTGCTGCTGGAATGCGACGCCGGCGCTTTGCTGCTGCACCTGGGCATGTCCGGCAGCCTGCGGGTGCTGCCCGCCGCCCAGCCAGCCGGCAAGCACGATCACTTCGATCTGCTGCTGGACGACGGCCACGTGGTCCGGCTCACCGATCCCCGGCGCTTCGGCGCGGTGCTGTGGGTGACCGGAGACCCCGCCGCCCATCCCCTGCTGGCCGGCCTGGGACCCGAACCCTTCTCCGCCGCCTTCGACGCCGGCTGGCTGCTGGAACACACCCGAGGCCGCTCGGTGGCCGTCAAGCAGGCCTTGATGGACAGCCGGCTGGTGGCGGGGATAGGCAACATCTACGCCAGCGAGGCCCTGTTCCGGGCCGGCATCGATCCTCGCGCCCCCGCCGGCCGCATCGGCCCAGCACGCTATCGGCGCTTGGCGGAAGCGGTTCGGGAAGTGTTGCGGGAAGCCATTCAAGCCGGCGGCAGCAGCCTGCGGAATTTCGTCAACAGCGCCGGAGAAGCCGGCCACTTTCAAATACGCTGGCAGGTCTACGGCCGGGCCGGCGAGCCCTGTCCCCGCTGCGGCCGCCCCATCCGCAGCCTGCGCCAAGGGCAGCGAGCCACCTTCTATTGCCCGCGCTGCCAGCGGTAAGGGGGCCGCTTTGCAGGGCGAGGCCGGATGCGATGTTCGATTGCAACGGCGAGCTATGGCACAAACCCGCGCCGCAGCGTGTTCTCGGACACCACCCGGGTCCAGAGAAACTGCTTGAGGTAATCGGGCCCGCCGGCTTGGATGCCGGTGCCGGAGAGTTTCGCGCCGCCGAAGGGCTGTACGCCCACCAGCGCGCCGGTGATACTGCGGTTGAGATAGAGGTTGCCGACGCGAAAGCGCTGCTTCGCCGCTTCCAAGTGCTCCGGCAGCCGCGAGAACACGCCGCCGGTCAGCGCATAGTCGCTGTCCATGGCGATCTTGAGCGCGGCATCGAAATCCGGCGCCCGCAGCACCGAGAGGATCGGCGCGAAGATTTCTTCCCGCGCCAGGCGATGCCGCGGTTCGATGCCGGTGAAAATGGCCGGGCCGAAAAAGTATCCCGGCTCCGGCGCCGTGGCCTGGTAGAACAGTCGGCCCTCCCGCTTGCCGATTTCCAGGTAATCGAGAGCCTTGCGCTTCGCGGCTGCGTGGATGAGGGGGCCCAGCACAAAGCGGGGATCTTCGGGCGGCCCCAGGGGGAAACTCTCCAGCGCCTCGGCGAGGCGCGACACCAGCGTATCGTGGACCCGCCCCACCGCGATGAGCCGCGAGGCCGCCGAGCACTTCTGGCCCTGGTAGCCGAAGGCTGAGTGCAGGGTGTGGACCACCGCCTCGTCCAAGTCGGCGTCCTCGTCCACGATGATGGCGTTTTTGCCGCCCATTTCGCACACCACCTGCTTCACGTGGGATTGCTCCGGGCTGCGGGCGTGAGCCTGCTCCAGGATGCGCAGTCCCACCTCGCGGGAGCCGGTGAAGGCGATGAGATGGATGCGCGGATCGCGCACCAGGAAATCGCCCACGGTCGCGCCTTCCCCCGGAAGAAGTTGGCAGACTTCGGGCGGAAAGCCCGCTTCATGCAGGATTTCCAGGAGCTTGTGGGCGATGATTCTGGCGGGACCCGCCGGCTTCATGATGACGGGGTTGCCGGCCACCAGCGCCGCCGTGGCCATGCCAGTCAAAATCGCCAGCGGGAAATTCCACGGCGCGATAATGGCCGCCGGCCCCCGCGGCTCGTAGCGCAGATGGTTGCGCTCGGCGGGAAACAGCACGGTCGGGCGCCAGCCGGCGAGCTTTTCCATTTCACGGGCGTAAAACCGCAGGTAGTCGATGGCCTCGGCCACGTCGGCGTCGGCCTCCCGCCAGTTTTTTCCCACCTCCAGCATCTCCCACGCGGCGAGCTCGGCGCGCCCCGCGAGCAGGAGGTCGGCGGCCCGCAGGCACAGGGCGGAGCGGCTCTCCACCGGCGTTGCTCGCCAGGATTCGAATGCGGCAAGCGCGTTGCCCACCGCCCGCTCCGCCTGGGCCGGCCCCGCCAGTTCGACTTCCCCCAACACCTCGTCCGGACGGGCGGGATTGACCGAAGGCGCGGCAACGATTCCGTCCGGCGGGGCGCCGGCGATGGCCAGCGGGTAGTGGCGGCCCAGCCCGGCGCGCACCGCGGCCAGCGCATCGGAAAAAGCCTGCCGCGACTCGGCGCGGCTGAAGTCGGTCAAGGGAGTGTTGGCAAAGGCCGGCTCATCTTCTTGATGCGAGGCTGTCGGCTTCGGCGGCGAGAGCAACTGCTTCGGGCTCACTCCTTCCAGGTAGGCTTGGCGCAAAATCGAGGTGTCCGCGGTATTTTCCATGAGACGGCGGATGAGATAGGCCATTCCGCCGAGGAGGTCGCCGCTCGGCAGGTAAATGCGCAGCCGCGCCCCCATGTCGGCTACCGCTTGTCGCAGGGGCTCGGCCATGCCTTGGAGCATCTGCACTTCCCAGTTGTCCGGCGGCACCCCGTAATGGCGGGCCGCCGCCATGGCGCAGGCGAGGCTCCTCAGGTTGTGGGTGGCGATGGCAGGGTAAATCCATTCGTGATGCCGAAATACGAAATCCACCAGCCGTTCGAAATGGGCATCCGTTTCGGCCTTGTCGCGGTAGACCGGCGCCGGCCAGCGGCGCTGGGCCGCGAGCGCCACCTCGGTATCCCAGTAGGCGCCCTTCACCAGGCGGATGGCGATGCGGCGCCGCGCCGCTTCGGCGAAACGGACGAGACTCGCCAGATCCCGTTCCGTCTCGGGAAGATAGGCCTGCAGCGCGATGCCCGGCAACCAGCCGGGCGGCCCTTCGACCTTGCTCGGGACAGGCCCTTCGGCGTTGCTCAGGACAGGCGGGTAGGCTTCGACCCATTTCCGGAACAGCGAAAGAATGAGGGGTTTGAATTCGTAGTGCTCCATGTCGAGGGTGACGGCCGCCCGCGCCTCCATCACCCGCGCCATGAAAGGCTTGAGCCGTCCCAGGATGGCCGCCTGGGTGCCTTCCGGGTCCAGGGGATCGAAGCGGGGCGTGAGGGCGGAGGGCTTGAGGGAGAGGTTGGGGGCGCCAGTTCTCGGAGACAGCCATTCCAGCAGCCGCAGATTACGGGCGAGGTAGGCGTCCGCCTCCGCTTCCGTGAGCACCGCTTCTCCCACCGCGTCCAGCGTGGCCGTGGCGGGGATGCGGGAGAGTTGGGCGAGGGCGCGGCCGAGCGCCGCCTCGGTTTCCTCCACCAGGAACAGCCGCGCCAGCCGGGCGACGCTGCGTTTTACCGCCCAGGCCGCGAAGGGGTGGCTGCCGACAGCGAGCAACCGGCCCCAAGCGCCGGCCAGGCGGTGGGGCGCAAGGTAAGCGCCGAAGTGACAGGCGATGCCGCGGGCATCCGCAAGCCGCGGCAGCACGTCCACGAACTGGAACAGGGCGGCGCGCAGCGCGGGGTCATGGATAGCCTGGGACAACACCCGCCCGCGCAGACTGAGGGGATCGAACAGCGCCGGCTTGCCGTGGCTCGCTCGGCGATAAAGCTCGTTGCCGATTTCTTGGACGGACGGCTCCCGAGCGGCAATAGGCTCTCCAAGGAAATCCATGGGCTCTTGGAGGAGTCGTTTATCCTGCGGCCGGCAGCCGGGCGGGGCTAAAACGGACCGGATTGCGCAACATCCCGATGCCCTCGATCTCGGTTTCCAGCACATCCCCGGAGCGCAGGAATTCCGGGGGCTTGCGGGCGAAGCCGACCCCCGCCGGAGTGCCAGTGGCGATGACGTCCCCCGGCTCCAGGGTCATGCCCCGGGACAGCTCGGCGATGATGCGGGGAACCTTGAAATACATCTGCTGGGTGCGGGCCTGCTGCTTGACCACTCCGTTGACCCGAGTAGTCAAGCTCAAATCCGTCGGGTCCAGGGCGTCGGCGGTAACGATCCACGGCCCCATGGGGCAACTGCCGTCCAGGCTCTTGCCCTTCAACCATTGCCCGCCGTGGCGCCATTGCACGTCCCGGGCCGAAACGTCGTTGATCACGGTGTAGCCGAACACGTGAGCGAAAGCGTCGGCCTCGGCGATATCCCGGCCGGCCCTGCCGATGACTACCCCCAATTCCACTTCCCAATCCATCTGCCCGGACACCGCGGGATCGAAGCTCAGGGTCTCCCGGGGGCCAGTCACCGCGGTGGCCGCCTTGCTGAAAAAGACTGGATGGGCCGGCGGTTCCCGAGACTCGGGGCGGACTGCCTCGCCTTCCCGGAAATGTTCCAGATAATTCCAGCCGACGCAGAACACGTTCTTGGCGGACCGGGGAAGTGGGGCATGGAGCCGCGCTTCGGCGAGCGGCAGGAGCCGAAAACCCTGCCCCGCCAGGACTCGGGAAAGCGCGTGCCGGCCGGCTTCCCCGGCAGCAATCAGGGAAACCATGCTGACGGGATCGAAGGGCAGCGGCAGGCCCAAGCGCCGGGCTTCCTGCTTCAAGTCCCATAGGACCGACGCCGCCGGATCGACGATACCGACGCGGGGAGTCGGGTCCGGATTGGTGGAAAAAGTGGCAAGCCGCATGGCGCGCCCTTCCATAGATCAAAAGAAACGTTTTTAGAATCCCCGACCCCAAAGCCGGTCTCTTGCGCAAGAGTATAATATTCTCGATCTTGCCTTAACATGCCGGCTACTTCACCGGCCCTTCCCATGGACGAACAGCTCCGCGCAAACGCCCTCGAATACCACCGCTTTCCCAAGCCCGGCAAGATCGCCGTCACTCCCACCAAGGGATTGATCACCCAGCACGATCTGTCGCTGGCCTATTCTCCCGGCGTAGCGGCGGCCTGCGAGGCCATCGCCGCGGATCCCGCCGAGGTTCGCAACCTCACCGCCCGGGGCAATTTGATCGGCGTGGTCACCAACGGCACGGCAGTGCTGGGGCTGGGCCCCATCGGCCCGCTGGCGGCCAAGCCGGTGATGGAGGGCAAGGCGATCTTGTTCAAGAAATTCTCCGGCATCGACGTCTTCGATATCGAGATCAACGAGACCGATCCGGACCGCCTGGTGGACATCATCGCCGCCCTGGAGCCCACCTTCGGCGGCATCAACCTGGAAGACATCAAGGCTCCGGAATGCTTCTACGTGGAGCGCAAGCTGCGCGAACGAATGCGCATCCCGGTGTTTCACGACGACCAGCACGGCACCTCCATCATCGTCGGCGCGGCGGTGCTCAACGGCTTGAGGGTGGTGGGCAAGGCATTGCGGGACGTGAAGCTGGTCTGTTCGGGGGCCGGCGCGGCGGGGCTGTCCTGCCTGGACATGCTGGTGCGGCTCGGATTGCCGGTGGAGCGCATCACGGTGACGGATATCCACGGCGTGCTGTACCGGGGCCGCACCGTGGACATGGACGAGCACCGTGCCCGCTACGCTCAGGACACCCCCGCCCGCAGCTTGGCGGAAGTCATCCAGGATGCCGACGTGTTCCTCGGCCTATCCGCCGGAGGCGTGCTCAAGCCGGAGATGGTGAAGCGCATGGCGGACCGGCCGCTGATCCTGGCGCTGGCCAATCCGGAGCCGGAAATTCTGCCGGACCTGGCCAAGCGGGCCCGGCCCGACGCGGTGATCGCCACGGGCCGCTCCGACTATCCCAACCAGGTGAACAACGTGCTGTGCTTTCCCTTCATCTTCCGGGGCGCCCTGGACGTGGGGGCCACCACCATCACCGAGGAGATGAAGCTGGCCGCGGTGCGCGCCATCGCCGAACTGGCCCAGGCCGAGCAGCCCGATTTAGCCCTCGCCTACGGGGGCAAACCGCTGAGCTTCGGCCCCGACTACATCATTCCCAAGCCCTTCGACCCCCGGCTCATCGTCAAGATCGCGCCGGCGGTGGCCCAAGCCGCCATGGACAGCGGCGTGGCCACCCGGCCCATAGCCAATTTCGACGCCTACCACGACGAGTTGCTGCAATTCGTCTATCACTCCGGCCTCATCATGAAGCCGGTGTTCTCCGCGGCCAAAAAAGCTCCCAAACGGCTGGTCTATTGCGAAGGGGAAGACGAGCGGGTGCTGCGGGCGGTGCAAGTGGTGGCGGACGAGGGGCTGGCCCGGCCGGTGCTGATCGGCCGGCCGCCTGTCGTCAATCAGCGCATCCAGCGCCTGGGATTGCGCATCCGGGAGGACCAGGACTTCGATCTGGTCAACCCGGACAGCGACCCCCGCTACCGGGAATACTGGCAAACCTATCACCGCATCATGGAGCGCAAAGGCGTCTCCCCCGAATACGCCAAGCTGGAGATGCGCCGCCGCACCACCTTGATCGGCGCCATGCTGCTGCGGCAAGGCGCGGCGGATGCCCTGCTGTGCGGCACCTTCGGCCAGCATGCCGCCCATCTGCGCTATGTGGCGGACGTCATCGGCCTGCGCCCGGGAGTCAATGACTTCGCCGCCATGAACATGCTGCTGCTGCCCGGCCGCACCTTGTTCATCTGCGACACCTACGTGAATCCCGACCCCACCGCCCGGCAACTCGCCGAAATGACCGTGCTGGCGGCGGAGGAAGTGCGGCGCTTCGGGCTCGCGCCGAAAATCGCCCTGCTCTCCCACTCCAACTTCGGCAGCGCCGACACCCCCTCGGCAAGAAAGATGCGGGAAACCCGGGTCTTGCTGGAGAGCATGGCCCCCGACCTGGAAGTGGAAGGCGAAATGCACGGCGACGCCGCCCTGTCGGAAAAAATCCGCGTGGGGTTGTTCCCCAACTCCCGGCTCAAGGGCGAAGCCAACCTGCTCATCATGCCCACCCTGGATGCCGCCAACATCTCCTTCAACCTGTTGAAGACCGTTTCCGGCGAAGGCTTGACAGTGGGCCCCATTCTGCTGGGGGCCGCCAAGCCGGCGCACATCCTCACTCCCACCGCGACGGTGCGGCGCATCGTCAACATGACCGCGGTCGCCGTGGTGGACGCCGGAGCGCAACGCGGAGCGGAAACGCCATGACCCAGCGAGTCGCCATCGTCACCGGCGCCAATCGCGGCATCGGCCTGGAAATCTGCCGGCAGTTGGCCGCCCAGGGCCTCCGGGTGGTGCTCACCAGCCGTGACGGAGCCAAGGGCCAGGCTGCCTGCCGCGATCTGGCAGCCTCCGGAACCGAGGTCGCTTATCACTCCTTGGACGTCACCGATCCGGACAGTGTCCGGGCCTTGGCCGCCTACCTGGAAAAAACATGGGGCCGGGCCGATATTTTGGTGAACAACGCCGGCATCATGGCGGATCCGAAGGGTGCGAAGCTCTTCGCCCTGCCCCTGCCGGTCCTGGAACAAACCCTGGACACCAATCTCTACGGACCCTTGCGGTTGTGCCAGGCTGTCGTGCCCTTGATGCGGCGGCACCGCTACGGACGGATCGTCAACCTGTCCAGCGGCTTGGGCCAGCTCGCGGAGATGGGCGAGGGCACCCCGGCTTATCGCGTTTCCAAAACCGCGCTCAACGCCCTCACGCGCATCCTGGCGGCGGAATGCTCCGGCCACGGCATCCTGGTGAATTCCATGTGTCCGGGCTGGGTACGGACCGGCATGGGCGGGCCGGACGCGCCGCGCACTCCCGCGCAAGCCGCCGATACCGCGGTGTGGCTCGCCACGCTGCCCGACCAGGGCCCCACGGGCGGGTTCTTCCGCGACCGCGAGGCGATTGCTTGGTGAACGGCAGGGCGGCAAAAAAGTCTACAATGACCGGCGATCGAATTTTGCGGTGATTTTGAGTCATGAAGAACTGGCTATTGGAAAATAACCCCGAGGCATCCGACATCCGCGAGCGCGTCGCCGCCCGCCTGGCTCGGGCCCTGTCTCCCGAAGCCTCGGTTCCCCGGCATCTACTGGAGCCTCCGGCTCCGGATCTCCCGCTGACCCCCGCGGCGGTGCTGGTCCCCCTGATCAACCAGCGAGACGGCGTCACGGTGCTGCTGACCCGGCGCACCGAGCACCTCAACGACCATGCCGGCCAAGTCAGCTTTCCCGGAGGCCGGGCCGAGGCGGACGATCCCAGCCTGATCCACACCGCCATCCGGGAAGCCGAGGAAGAGATCGGGCTGTCTCCCGGCGCCGTCGAGGTGCTGGGCCGGCTGCCCGATTATCAGACCGGCACCGGCTTTCGGGTGGCCCCCATCGTCGCCTGGGTGGAGCCGCCCTTCGCGGTGACTCCCGACCCCTTCGAAGTGGCCGAAGTATTCGAGGTGCCGCTCACCTTCTTCCTCGATCCCGCCAATCACCAACGCCATCGGCGCGAGATCCGGGGAGAAACGCGGGAATTTTTCGCCATGCCCTACGGCGAACACTACATCTGGGGCGCCACCGCGGGAATGCTGTTCAATCTCTATTGGGTGCTGAGCCTGCAAGAAGCGCCAGATTAAGGAAGCGGCGAACAGCCAATGCGGCTATCGGATGCTAGGCGGGTTTCGAGGAGAGATGATGGCCACCAGCAGAGAAGAGCGCGATTCCTTCGGCGGCATCGAGGTTCCCGCCGACCGGCTGTGGGGAGCGCAGACCCAGCGCTCCCTGGAACACTTCGCCATTTCCGCCGAGCGCATGCCGGCGGAGCTGATCCTGGCGCTGGCCGCCGTCAAGCGCGCCGGCGCGCTGGTCAACCGCGACCTGGGCCGGTTGCGGCCCGAGGTGGCAGATGCCATCGTCAAGGCCGCCGAAGCAGTGCGGGCCGGCCGCCATGCCGAAGAATTCCCGCTGTCCGTCTGGCAAACCGGTTCGGGCACCCAGACTAATATGAACATGAACGAGGTGCTCGCCAATCGCGCCTCGGAACTGCTAGGCGGCGGACGCGGCGCCGCCCGGCGGGTGCATCCCAACGACGACGTTAATCTCGGCCAATCCTCCAACGATATCTTTCCCACCGCGATGCACGTGGCCGCCGTCATCGGCCTCTCCGGCAAGCTGCTGCCGGCCTTGGGCGCGCTGCGCGAGGCGCTGGAAGAGAAATCACGGGCCTTCGCCGACATCGTCAAGATCGGCCGCACCCATTTGCAGGACGCCACGCCGCTGACCCTGGGGCAGGAGTTTTCCGGCTACGCGGCGCAATTGGGCCACGCCGCTTCGATGATCGCCGCCGCGCTGCCTCCCCTTCACGAATTGGCGGTCGGCGGCACCGCGGTCGGCACCGGGCTCAACACCCATCCGGAATTCGGCGAGCGC